>JBFLYY010000215.1:0-14528 GCA_040756495.1 Thermodesulfobacteriota bacterium
CATGCAGGAGAAGGACCAGAAGACCGGCAAGGAGATCCGGGTGCCGATCCTCCTCAAAAGCCAGACCCTCATGACCGGCGAGATGATCAAGGACGCCCAGGTCCGGGTGGGCGGCAACTTCAACGAGCCCTACGTCGGCCTCGACTTCACCAGCCGCGGCGGCAAGCTCTTCGGCCAGATCACCGAGCGGAGCGTGGGCAAGCGCTTTGCCATCGTGCTCGACGAGGTGGTCCGTTCCGCGCCGGTGATCCGCGAGAAGATCCTGGGCGGCAGCGCCCAGATCTCCGGCGGCTTCACCTACAACGAGGCAGCGGATCTCGCCATCGTCCTCAGGGTCGGCGCCCTGCCGGCGCCGGTCTCCATCATCCAGAACCTCACCGTGGGCGCCTCGCTGGGCCAGGACGCCATCAACAAGGGGCTGATGAGCGGTCTTCTGGGCACCGGCCTCGTGGTCCTCTTCATGCTGGTCTACTACCGCTCCTCGGGCCTCATCGCCAACGCGGCCATGGTGCTGAACGTCATCTTCCTCTTCGCCTGCCTCGCCTCCCTCAAGGCGACCCTCACCCTGCCGGGTATTGCCGGCATCATCCTCTCCATCGGCATGGCGGTGGACTCGAACATCATCATCTTCGAGCGCATGCGCGAGGAGTTCGCCCTGGGCAAATCGGCAAAGTCGGGGGTGGAGGGCGGCTACGACAAGGCCTTCTGGACCATCGTCGACGGCCACGTCACCACCCTGGTCACCGCCTTTGCCCTCTTCCTCTTCGGCACCGGCCCCATCAAGGGTTTCGCCGTCACCCTCTCCCTGGGCGTCCTCCTGAACCTCTTCACCACCCTCTTCTGCTCGCGCCTGGTCTATGATTACCTCCTGCACAAGCGCTGGTTCCGGGATCCCAAATTCCTCCACTTCATCGAGAACCCGAAGCTCGACTACATGCGGGTCAAGAAGATCTCCTTTACTGTCTCCGCCCTCTTCTCGATCCTCGGCGTGGTCGCCTTTGTCCAGATCGCCCGGGGCCAGGCCAACCTGGGTGTCGACTTTGCCGGCGGCACCCTGCTGCAATACAAATCGGCCCACTCCTTCACCCTGGCCGAGGCACGCAAGGCCCTCGCCTCCTCGGGTCTTGAAGGACTTGACCTCCAGCAGGTGGAGGGCGAGAACCGCCTGATCGTCAAGCTGAAGAAGTCGGAAGAGAAAATGAGCGGCCGCACCGAACAGGTCACCAAGGTGCTTCAGGAGCAGATGGGCGCCCAGGGCTTTGTCCTGGAAAGCCAGTCCGAGATCGGCGCCTCGGTGAGCGACCAGTTACGCAACAAGGCGATGCAGGCCATCGTCATCTCGCTCCTCGGCGTGGTCATCTATCTCGGGCTGCGCTTCGATCTGCGCTTCGGCGTCGCCGCCACCATCGCCACCTTCCACGACGTCCTCGCGGTTCTGGGCGTCTGCTGGCTCATGGGCATCGAGATGAACCTGCTCATCGTCACCGCGCTCTTGACCCTGGCCGGCTATTCGCTGAACGACACGGTCATCATCTTCGACCGCATCCGCGAGAACCTCGGCAAGGCGAAGGACAAGGAGAACATCACCGACGAGATCATCAACCACTCCACCAACGAGGTTCTGAGCCGCTCCCTCGTCACCTCGCTCACCGTCTTTCTGGTGCTGGTGGCCCTCTACTGGCTGGGCGGCTCGGTGATCCACGACTTCTCCTTCGCCTTGCTCCTGGGGGTCGTCGTCGGCACCTACTCCTCGGTCTTCGTGGCGAGCCCGCTCCTTACCTTCTGGCGGCGCGGCAAGCTGGCGGAGGCCAGGGCATGACGCGGGCCCGGCGGGAGGATCAGCCGTGAGCCTGGGGCTGCTCTCCGACCAGGTCCGGCCGCTCACGGACGACGAGCGCTTCCGTTTCCGCTGCCACCCCGGCGTCAGCTGCTTCACCGAGTGCTGCCGCGAACTCGAACTGGCGCTCAACCCGTACGACGTGGTGCGCCTCGGTCGGTGCCTGGGTCTCACCACCGCCGACGTCCTCGACCGCCATGCCGTGGTGGAACAAGGGGAGGCCGACCTCTTCCCCCGGGTCTTCCTGGCCATGATCGACGACGGCCGGGCCAGCTGCCCCTTCGTGAGCGCGCAAGGCTGCACGGTGTACGCGGACCGGCCCGCGCCGTGCCGCACCTATCCCCTGGGCCGCGGCGCCTCGCTCAAAGAGGATGGCAGCGTCACCGTCCTCCATGTGCTGCTCAGCGAAGCGCACTGCCGGGGTTTTGCCGAAAACGAGGAACAGGACGTGGCGCTCTGGACCGCCGACCAGGAACTGCTTCCCTACCACCGCATGAACGACCGCCTGCTCCGCCTGGTGCAGCATCCCCGGGTCAAGGCGGGCTGGCGGCCGAGCGAGTCCCAGTGCCAACGCTATCTCGCCTGCCTCTACGACCTCGACCGCTTCCGGGCGGAACTTCCCGACAATACGCCGGACCGCGCGTCTCTGCTCGCGGACGACGAGAAACTGCTCGCCTTTGCCATCGACCACCTCATCCGGGAATTCCATGGCGACTGAGAAGAAATACACTCCGGAATATGCCGCCACCCTGCGCAAGGCGGAGACCAGCGCCGCCGCCCCGCTCGGGCCCGAACTGACCGAACGGTTGCGGACCATCTCCCACGGATACTGCATCGGCGAGGGGGGCTGCCACGGGCCGGACCACACCGAACGGGTCCACGATCTGGCCATGCACATCGGCCGGATGATGGGGGCCAAGCTCGGCATCCTGAGCGCCGCGGCCCTGCTCCACGACATCGGCCGCCGCCACGAGATGGAACATCGAGGGAACGTCTGCCACGCCGAAAAAGGCGCGGAGATGGCCGAGGGCATCCTCATCGGCCTCGGGATGCCGGCCGAGCAGATCAAGGCCGTGGTCCACTGCATCGAAAGCCACCGCTACCGCAACGACAAGGTTCCCCAGACCCTCGAAGCCCAGATCCTCTACGACGCCGACAAGCTCGACTCCATCGGCGCCATCGGCATCGGCCGCGCCTTCCTCTTTGCCGGCCAGGTGGGCGCCCGGCTCCACAACCGCATGAGCGACATCACCAACACCACCTCCTATTCGGTGGAGGACACCGCCTACCGCGAATTCCGCGTCAAGCTCTGCAAGGTCAAGGAGACCATGCTCACCCCGGAGGGCCGCCGCATCGCCCAGGAACGCCACGAATTCATGGAGGTCTTCTTCCGCCGCCTGGAGCGGGAGATCAACGGCGACGACACCGCCCGCAGGCCGCAAAACCCTTGAGCCTGGCCGCACCATGACCACGGACCCCCCCCACCGGCTGGCGGCCATCATCCAGGGACTGCGACGCTCCGTGCTGCGGCTGCTGGCCCTGCTGCTCGCCACCACCGCCGGCTGCTTCCTGCTGGCCCCCCGGCTGCTCTCCCTTCTCCAGCAGCACCTCAAGCAGCGCCTCGCCTTCTTCACGGTGACCGAGCCCTTTCTGGCTCACGTCAAGCTGGCCCTGGCCATGGCCACCTTTCTCCTGATCCCCTTCTTCACCACCTGGATCTGGCGGGCCCTGGCCAAGCCGTTCGGGTTCCCGGCCCGCACCCTCCTCTGGTTCGTGCTCTTCACCTGCTTCCTCTTCTACGGTGGCGCCGCCTTCTGCTACTGCATCACCCTCCCCTTTGGCGTCGATTTTTTGCTGGAGTTCCAGTCGAGCCAGTTGCAGCCGGTCATCGCCATCGACCACTTCGTCACCTTTGTCGCCCTCTTCGTCCTCGCCTTCGGCCTCATCTTCGAACTGCCCATCTTCATGGTCTTCCTCGCCAAGGTCGGACTCCTGCGGCGTGAGGCCTTCGAGCGCAACCGGCGCTACGCGGTGCTCGCCATCAGCATCGTCGCAGCACTCCTCACCCCCACCCCGGACATCTTCAACATGATGCTCATGGGGCTGCCCCTCTATCTGCTCTACGAGGCGGGAATCGTCACCATCCGCCTGCTCAGGATCACCTGACATGGCGCAAGAGGGATTGCACCCCCGCCGCCACTGTGATATGAAGGAGCAGGACTCATTTCCGCTGTTCCACCCTGAAACGGGTTACACGCCCCATGCCGCTGCCCCATAAAAAAATCAAAAGACCGGAACGGCAACGGCTGATCCTCATCTGCTCCACCCTGCTGCTCGGCTTTGCCGGCTGGCTCGTCGTAAGCCCCTACGGCGCGGTGCGCTACTACCGGCTCCAGCGGGAGGTGCGGGCCGTAAAAGACGACAACCAGCGGATCACCGCCGAAAACAAGGCGCTGGCCAAGGAAATCCACCGGCTCAGGCACGACCGCGCCTACCAGGAAGAGGTGGCCCGCCGGGATTTCGGACTCATGAAGAGAAACGAGATGGTCTTCGACTTCAGCGGCGAGAAGAAAAAGGGCAAGGAAGAGGAGTAGCCTGCGAGCGCCCCGGGGAGGGGGGCCAATTCCGCGAGTTCACAACTCGCCGGAATTGCAGGAAGTTGCGGAATTCACTTCTGCGAGTTCGTCGTTGCAAAAGGTCGGGGATGGCTTTTGCGACATCCCGCTAGAGGGCCATGTCGCGGAGAATCCAGTCCACCGCGTCGTAGAGGTCTTCCGCCACCCGGTGCGGCTGCACCGTTTGTCCGGGGCCGATGTACTCCCGGTCCCCGCGTCCGTAACCGGTCAGGACCAGCACCCCCTTGGCGCCGCACGCCGCCGCGGCCTTCAGATCGGACCAGCGATCCCCCACCACGTACGATTTCGCCAAATCGAGATCCAGTTCCGCCGCCGCCCGGGCAAAGAGCCCGATCTTCGGCTTGCGGCAGGAGCAGGCAAGGCGGTAGCGTTCCTCCTTGGCCTCGGGATGATGGGGGCAGACGTAGATGCCGTCGAGCCTGGCGCCGGCCGCGGCGAGTTCCTCGGTCATCCTGGCGTGGACGGCGGTGAGCAGCGATTCCGGAAAGTAGCCGCGGGCCAGGCCCGACTGGTTGGTGGTCACCACCACGGGAATCCCCCGCTCGTTCAAGAGCCGGATCGCCTCTCCCACCCGCGGCAGCAGGACAAAACGGCTCAGATGGTTGACATACCCCATCTGCTCGTTGATGGTGCCGTCCCGATCAAGAAAGACCGCCGGCCGCACAGGCCACCTCCTCGCCGGCTCCGGCGAGCAGCCCCGCCACCGCGGCAAAGACCTCGCCCACCTCGATGCCGGCCATGCACTGGTAATGGCCCAAACGGCAGTGGGTCTTGAAGCAGGGACTGCACGGCAGCCGCTTTTTCAGGATCACCGCCGTGTCGCAAAACGGGCCGGTGGCCACCTCGTCGGTGGAGCCGAAGATCGCCACCAGCGGCACCTTTTGCGCGGCAGCCACGTGCATCAGCCCGGAGTCGTTGGTGACAAAGGCGTCGCAGCAGCCGATCAGGGCCATGGCCTCGGCGAGCGTCGTCTTGCCGGTGAGATCCACCACCAGCTCCGGCGCCTCGCCCTTGATCAGCGTCGCGGCCTCCTGATCGGCGGCGGTGCCGAAGACCAGGATGGTGGCCTGATATTCCCGGCACAGACGGGCCGCCAGTTCCGCATAGCGCTCGGCCGGCCACTTCTTGGCCGGGCCGTAGGCGGCGCCGGGGTTCACCCCCACCACCACCGCGGCCTTGCGGCTGCGCAGGAACTCCCGCGCCCAGGACAGGGTCTCGGCCGGCAGTTGCAGGGAAAGGTCGTTGGAACCGGGGGTGAGCCCCAGGTCGGCAAGCAGGGTCTGGTAGTAATGGACCTGATGGAGCTGCCGCACCTCGGGGCGGATGGTCACCCCGTGGGTCAAAAGCAGGGAACGGCCGTCGCGCCGGTACCCGGCCCGCACCGGAATGCCGGCCAGCACCGCGATCACCGCCGCCTCGAAGGCGTTCTGCAAGAGGATGGCCATGTCGAAACGACGCTCGCGCAGCTCGCGGCCGAGTTGCCACAGGCCGTAGAGGCCGTGGTGGCGCCCCTTCTTGTGGTAGAGGAGCACCTCGTCCACGTCGGGGCTCGCGGCAAAGATGTCCGCCACCCACGGATAGGCGAGGATGGAGATGGTGGCCGCGGGGAAATTGGCGCGGATGGTGCGCACCGCCGGCGTGGTCATGATGGCGTCGCCCACCCAGTTGGTGGAGCGGATCAGGATCTTCTGCGGCTGGTGGTCGGTCAGGGGTCTCATGGCTGGCTCAGTAGCAGGATGTTGCCGAAGTCGTCTCCGACTTTTTGCAACCACACGAACGTGCCGCAGGGAATCCGGCACATTCTCACAGGCCGCCGAAAAACAAGTTTTATAACGGCCTCCCACGCTCTTGCTGGCCGCAGTTTGGTTGTTTTGGCCCGCCGCGTCAAGAGTTTTTCGCGGCCCCCGGTCGCAATCGTCCTTCCGGCCCCGGATCGCCATTTTTTGCCGCCACGACCCTTGCAAAATCGTGGCAAGAGTGGTAAAAGGTGCGGGTTTTACAACATCGCACATCCCACGCGCACTCCCACTGGTGCCCGGAAAATCCGGGTCGGGAAACGGGATGGAGGGTCTCCGCTTCGCAGGATTCGGAACGGAGACACAACCAAAACGCAAAGGAGCAGCACCATGTCCCACGTCACCATGCAGGAAATGCTGGAGGCCGGCCTCCACTTCGGCCATCAGACCCGCCGCTGGAACCCGAAGATGAAACCCTACATCTTCGGCGCCCGCAACAACATCTACATCATCAACCTCGACAAGACCCTGCCCCTCTTCAACACGGCCTACGACTTCGTCGAGAACCTCGCGGCCAAGGGCGGCAACATCCTCTTCGTCGGCACCAAGCGCCAGGCCCAGGAGATCGTCCGCGAGGAAGCGGCCCGCTGCGGCATGTACTACGTCGATTACCGCTGGCTGGGCGGCATGCTCACCAACCACCAGACCATCAAGAAGAGCGTTGACCGGCTGAAGCACTACCGCGCCATGGAAGAGGACGGCACCATCACCCGCTACAAGAAGAAGGAAGCCCTCACCATGCAGAAGGAGGCCGAGAAGCTGGAGCGGAACATCGGCGGCATCAAGAACATGAAGAACCTGCCGGACGCCCTCTTCATCATCGACCCCAAGCGCGAGGACATCGCCGTGGACGAGGCGAACCGCCTCGGCATCCCGGTCATCGCCATTGCCGATACCAACTGCGACCCGGACGGCATCGACTATCTGATCCCCGGCAACGACGACGCCATCAAGTCGATCCGCCTCATCACCTCGAAGATGGCCGACGCGATCATGAGCGGCCGCGCCAAGCACGGCGAACAGCGCCAGGCCGCCGCCGACAAGGACGAGATGGCCGAGAAGGCCGTTGCCGAGTAACGACATCGGGACAGGCGGGCTCCCGGCACACGGGGCCCGCCACGCCCTTTTCTTTTTTTCACGTTGAACCCAAAGCGCAACGAGGTACCACCGTGCAGATAACGAGCCAGATGGTCAAGGAACTCCGCGACAAAACCAACGCGGGGATGATGGATTGCAAGAAGGCCCTCGCCGACACGAACGGCGACATGGAAAAGGCCGTGGATCTCCTGCGGCAGAAGGGGTTGGCCGTGGCCAAGAAACGGGCCGACCGCGCCACCAGCGAGGGCGTGATCGAGACCTATATCCACGCCGGCGGCAAACTGGGCGTCATGGTCGAGGTCGGCTGCGAGACCGACTTCGTGGCGAAGAGCCCGGCCTTTGTCGAGTTCGCCAAGAACGTGGCCATGCATATTGCGGCATCGAACCCGGTCTCCATCCGCCGCGAGGACGTTTCCCCGGAACTCATCGAGCGCGAGCGCAACATCTACAAGCAGCAGGCCATCGACTCCGGCAAGCCGGAGAACATCGCCGAGAAGATGGTGGGCGGCAAGATGGACAAGTTCTTCGCCGAAAACTGCCTCCTGGAGCAGCAGTACGTGAAGAACCCCGATCTCTCCATCCAGGATCTCCTGAACGAACTCATTGCCAAGATGGGCGAGAACATCAGCGTCAAGCGCTTCGCCCGGTTCCAGGTCGGCGCCTGAGCGAGGATCGCGCGCACCCATGGCGAAGAGCAGGTACAAACGGGTTCTCCTGAAGCTGAGCGGCGAAGCCCTCATGGGCGACGCCGCCTTCGGCATCAGCACCGAGGTGCTCAACTACGTCGCGCGAGAGATCAAGGAGCTGATCGCCCTTGAGGTCCAGGTCGCCCTGGTGATCGGGGCGGGCAACATCTTCCGCGGGGTTTCCGGCGCCTCAAGCGGCATGGACCGCGCGGCCGCCGACAACATGGGCATGCTGGCCACGATGATGAACGCCCTGGCCCTGCACGACGCCCTGGAGCGCCACGACGTGCCGGCCCGGGTTCTTTCCGCCATCCCCATGCTCACGGTCTGCGAGTCCTTCTCGCGCCAGAAGGCGATCCACCACCTCACAAAGGGCCGGGTGGTGATCTTCGGGGCCGGCACCGGCAACCCCTACTTCACCACCGACACCGCCGCCATGCTCCGCGCCTTGGAGATCAACGCCGATCTGGTCTGCAAGGCGACCAGGGTGGACGGGGTCTACGACAAGGATCCGCTCAAGCACCAGGACGCGGTCAAGTTCGATACGCTGAGCTACGACGAGGTGTTGCAACGCCGTCTCAAGGTGATGGACGCCGCCGCCATCTCGCTGGCCATGGACAACAAGACCGCCATTCTGGTCATCGACATGAACACGCCGGGCAACATGAAAAAGGCGGTGTGCGGCGAAGCCATCGGCACACTGATCAGGGGGTAGCAGATGAATCCGACCATTGTCGCCATGAACGAAAAGATGGACCAGAGCATGGAGGCCTACCGCCGCGAGCTGACCAGGATCCGCACCGGCCGGGCGTCGCTCAACCTGCTCGACGGCATCAAGGTGAACGCCTACGGCTCGTCGATGCTCCTCAATCAGGTGGCCAACCTCACCATCCCGGAGAGCCGGATGATCGTGCTCCAGCCGTGGGACACCCAGCTCCTTGGCGCCATCGAGAAGGCGATCTTCGCCTCGGACACCGGGCTCAACCCGTCGAGCGACGGCAAGGTGATCCGCATCAACATCCCTCAGCTCACCGAGGAACGCCGCAAGGAACTGGTCAAGCAGGTGAAGAAGATCGGCGAGGAATATCGGGTGGCGATCCGCAACTGCCGCCGCGACGCCATCGACGCCCTCAAAAAACAGAAGGGCAACAAGGAGCTGCCCGAGGACGAGTTCTTCAAGCTCCAGGACGAGGCGCAGAAGGCCACGGACAAGCACATCAAGAAGATCGACGAGATCATGGCGGAAAAGGAGAAGGAGGTCATGGAAGTCTAGCTCCATGCGCCCCTTCCCCGCCAAAGTCTCCGTGCAGAAAGGATATCGTCATGGTATCCTTTTTTCATTTCCGCGACCGTAAGCGAAGCGTGATCCCATGCCGGCCATCGAACTCGACCAGAGCAGACTCCCCCGCCACGTCGCCATCATCATGGACGGCAACGGCCGCTGGGCCGAAGAGCGCGGCCTGCCGCGCGCCATGGGTCACAAGGCCGGGGTGGAATCGGTGCGGGAAATCGTCGAAACGGCCGGGGAACTCGGTATTGCGGCCCTTACCCTCTATGCCTTTTCCACCGAGAACTGGCGGCGGCCGCCCATGGAGGTGCAGGCCCTGATGACCTTGCTCCGCGCCTATCTCGAAAGCCAGCTCGCCCCCATGCTCGAAAAGGGGGTGCGACTCCGCTGCAGCGGCGAGATCGAGCGGCTGCCCAAGGACGTGCAGAGCCTGCTCGACAAGGCCATCGAGAAGACCGCGAAAAACCGCGGCCTCATCCTCAACCTGGCGCTCAGCTACGGCGGCCGAAGCGAGATCGTCCGCGCCGCCCGCCTGCTCGCGGAGCAGTGCCTCGATGGCACCCTCACCCCCGAGGCGATCAGCGAGGAACGCCTCGGAGACGCACTCTACACCGCGGGCCTGCCCGACCCGGATCTCCTCATCCGCACCGGCGGCGAGGCCCGGCTCAGCAACTTCCTCCTCTGGCAGACCTCCTACAGCGAACTCTACTTCACCCCCATCTTCTGGCCCGATTTCCGCAAGACGCAGTTCCTGGCAGCCCTGGCCGACTACCAGGGCCGGCAGCGGCGCTTCGGCAAGACCGGCGCCCAGGTGGCACTGGGATAGGCGCCATGAAACGGCTTCTTACCGGAATCATTCTCGCGGCCGGCTGGCTCTGCCTGCTCCTCTTCGGCCCTGCCTCGCTCTTCTGGCTGGTGGCCTGCGGCCTCGGCCTTACGGCGCTGCACGAGTACGCCGCCATGGCCCTGAAAAATCCGACCGAAACGGCGCTGCGCCCTTTGCTGCTGCTGGCCATGGCCCTGCCGCTTCTGGCCACCCTGCCTGGCCGCCTGGTCGTGGTCGATGCGGCCCTGATGCTGGCCTTCTGCTGCCTCGGCTTCCTCGCTCTGCGCGCCTACGGCCGCTTGAGCGACCCCTTCGCCTTCCTGAGCCGCACCGGTTTCGGCCTCCTCTACATCGGTTTCGGCGCGGCCCACCTGCCGCTCCTCTTCCAGCTGCCGCATGGCAACCGCTGGTTGATCGTCCTGACCCTGATCGTCGTGGCCAGCGACGCCGGCGCCTACTACACCGGCTCCAACTTCGGCCGCCGCAAGCTCTGCCCGGCCGTGAGCCCCAACAAGACGGTGGAAGGACTCCTGGGCGGCCTTGTCCTGGCGATGGTGGCGGCCGCCATTGCCGGCCCGCTGCTGCTGCCGGTCGGCCAGGCCGCCTCCGCCGCCACCGGCCTGGCCCTCGCCCTGGTGGGCGCGGCCGGCGACCTTGTCGAATCGGTACTCAAGCGCGCCATGGGGGTCAAGGATTCCGGCACCCTGCTGCCGGGCCACGGCGGCATCCTCGACCGGGCCGACTCGCTGCTGCTCGCGGCCCCGGTGCTCTACTATCTCCTTGCCCTCGGCCTGCTGTAGGAAACGAACCACCATGACCAAGAACCTCTCCCTCCTCGGTTCCACCGGCTCCATCGGCCGCAACGTCCTCGAGGTGGTGCGCCAGTTCCCCGGCCGCTTCCGCATCGTCGGGCTGGCGGCCGGCAGCAACATCGCGTTGCTGCGCGAACAGATCGAGGCCTTCAATCCGCTCAAGGTCGCGATCGGGACACCGGAACTGGCCGGCGATCTTGTGCAGAGCCTGCCTCCCGGCTGGGGCAGCCGCATCGCGGTCGGCAAGGCGGGCAACGAGGAGGTCGCCACCCTGACCGAGGCGGACACCGTGGTCTCGGCCATTGTCGGCGCCGCCGGCCTCACCCCGACCATGGCCGCCATCGAGGCGGGCAAGGACATCGCCCTGGCCAACAAGGAGACCCTGGTCATGGCCGGCAACCTGGTGATGGAGGCGGTGGCCAGGAAGGGCGTGCGGCTTCTCCCCATCGACAGCGAGCACAGCGCCATTGCCCAGGCCCTGGAGGCTGGGCGCCGGGAAGACGTGAGCCGCCTCATCCTCACCGCCTCGGGCGGCCCCTTCCGCACCAAGAACGAACGCGCCCTCTGGGAGGTGACCCCGGAAGAGGCCCTCAATCACCCCAACTGGGAGATGGGGGCCAAGATCTCCATCGACTCCGCGACCCTGATGAACAAGGGGCTCGAGGTGATCGAGGCGCGCTGGCTCTTCGACATCCCGGTGGAGAACATCGAGGTGCTCATCCACCCCCAGAGCATCGTCCACTCCCTGGTGGAGTACATCGACGGCTCGGTGGTGGCGCAGCTCGGCATCCCGGACATGCGGATTCCCATCGTCTATGCCCTCTCCTACCCGGAGCGGCTCCGCCTCGGCCTGCCGCGCCTCAATCTCGCCAAGGCGAACGACCTGCAATTCGCCCCGCCCGACTTCACCCGCTTTCCGGCCTTGCAGCTCGCCTACCAGGCGTGCAGACGGGGCGGCACCCTGCCCGCCATCCTGAACGCCGCCAACGAGGTGGCGGTGGATGCCTTCCTGGCCAAAAAGATCCGCTTCCCCGAGATTGCCCTGGTGGTGGCGGAGGCGGTGAACCGGGTGGAGAAGAAGGAGGCGGCAAACCTCGCCGTGGTGCTGGAGGCGGATCTTGCCGCCCGGATGCTCGCCGAATCGGTGGTGGAAACACTCCACCTCAAGATGCGGCAACGGCTGGCCAACGAAGGCAACGGCGCAACGCCGTCAACCCCCACTGCCTGAGGAACCCCATGAACTCGGTCATCTCCTTCATCATCGTTCTCGGCCTGCTCATCTTTGTCCACGAGTTCGGCCACTTTCTCTTTGCCAAACTCTTCGGGGTGAAGGTGCTCCGCTTCTCGCTCGGCTTCGGGCCCAAGCTCTTCGGCAAGCAGGTGGGCGAGACCGAATACCTGGTGAGCGCCTTCCCGCTGGGCGGCTACGTGAAGATGTACGGCGAGAACCCCGGCGACGAAGTGGAAGCGGCCGAGGCGGGCCGCGCCTTTAACGAGAAGCCGCTCTGGCAGCGCTTCTGCATCGTGGCCGCTGGCCCGGTCTTCAACCTCCTCTTTGCCGTGCTTCTCTTCTTTTTGATCTACGCCCTTGTCGGGCTGCCGAAACCGATCCCCGGCACCAAGATCGGCCAGGTGGCGCCGGACTCGCCCGCAGCCAAGGCGGGCATCGTGGCCGGCGACGTGATCCGCGCCATCGACGGCAAACCCATCAGCGAGTGGGAGCAGATCTCCGAGATCGTCCGCCAGGGCAACGGCGCGCCGGTGACGCTCATCCTCCAGCGCGGCAGCGAGAGCGTCACCGTCACCGGCACCCCCACCCGGCAGGAGGTGAAGAACATCTTCGGCGAGAAGGTGGGCGAGCGCTATCTCCTCGGCATCTCCCGCTCCGAGGAACTGATCTTCGAGAAGGTCTCGCTCCTCACCGCCCTGGGCGCCGGATTTTCCCAGACCTGGAATCTCATCTACCTCACGCTTTTAAGCCTGCTCAAGATCATCCAGAAGGTGGTGCCGGCCTCGGAACTGGGCGGCCCGATCCTCATCGCCCAACTGGCGGGCCAGCAGATGGAGGCGGGCTGGATGAACCTCGTCTATTTCATGGGACTGCTGAGCGTCAACCTCGGCATCCTGAACCTCTTCCCGATCCCGATCCTCGACGGCGGCCACCTGCTCTTCTTCACGGTGGAGGGGATCATGCGCCGGCCGCTCAGCATGAAGACCCGCGAGCTGCTCCAGCAGATCGGCCTGGTGCTGCTCATCTCGCTGATGTTCTTTGTCTTCTACAACGATATCATGCGCCTCATCGGCCGTGGCTGATCCGGCCGTGGGTGGCGACACCGCCCATAGCCCCTGCCTGCTGGCTATCGAGACCTCGGGCACCATGGGCAGCGTGGCCCTGGTCACGCCGGAGCGCTCTCTTGCCGAACTGATCGTCGAGGCGAGCCAGAGCCACGCCCAGCAGCTTTTGCCGGCCATCGACCGGCTGCTGCGCGAAACCGATACCGGCTGGCAGCGGATCGACGCGATTGCCGTGAGCCTCGGCCCTGGCAGCTTCACCGGCCTGCGCATCGGCCTCAGTACCGCCAAGGGACTCAGCCTGGCGGCTGGCAAACCGCTCATCGGCGTGCCGAGCCTCGATGGACTGGCCAGCCAGGGCAAGGGCCAGGGGCTGCCGGTCTGCGCCCTGGTCGATGCCCGCAAGAAGGAGGTCTATGCCGCCTTCTACCGCGAGAATGAAGCGGGAGAGATGGTGCGGCAGAGCGACTACCTCGCCCTCACGCCGGTTGCCCTGGCGGAACGGATCACCGAACCCGCCTTCCTCCTCGGCAGCGGGGCGGAACTCTACCGCGACCTTCTTGCCGAACAGCTCGGCGCCAAAGCCCGCTTCGCCGACCCGGCCCGCTTCTTCGCCCGGGCCGCAAGCGTGGGCCAACTCGCCATTGCCAAGTTTCAAAATCAGGACTTCCTCGCCCCCACCGCCGGCCCGCTCTATGTCCGCGCCTCGGACGCGGAACTGCAACTGGGTATGCCAAGAATCTGATCCGGCGACAGCGAAGGCGGAAGGGGATGCTGTCTCCTCATCGCCCGCTCCATGCGCTTCCGGCGCCTAGTTGTTGAGTAGAGGGGGAAACGATGCCACGCGGCATCGCCGGGCCTCGTCATGCCGTGAGTCAGCACCGACTGAATCAATGGACCAGCCGCGGCATCAGGGGAACGAGCTGACGGTAATCGTCGATGGTCAACACGCTCTGCCAATGTCCCATGGCCATCCCGGCGCCGATGACGGCAAAATAGAGAAAGAGCAGAACCGCCGGATAGACCGGGACCGGCAGGGGGCCGCGATGAAATTGCAGCCCCATCTCCAGGATGTCCTTTTCCGGACAGGCGACCACGCAATTCAGGCAACCGGTACATTCGGGAGAACGTACCGACGTGGCGGCATGCACCGGCAACGCCTGGGGACATGCCTTGCTGCAACGCCGGCAACCGGTACATCCCGCCGCCTTCCGTCGAATCTTGAACGGGCTCAAGATGCTCAATAGCCCCAGCAAG
>JBFLYY010000216.1:0-4152 GCA_040756495.1 Thermodesulfobacteriota bacterium
GTGTTGCCACCTACTACATGACCTCTGGCAAGCTGCTGAACATCTGCCTCGACCTCCTCCGCATGCTGCGCGAAGACGCCGAGCTGATGGCTGCCGGCGACCTGCACGAGCTGATGCGCGCCTGGGAGAACTACCACCGCATCTGGTGTGTAGAGACCCACATCCGTCACATCGAGTTCCGGAAGGAATCCCGTTACCCGGGCTTCTACTACCGGTCCGACTTCCCGACCTGTGACGATGCCAACTGGAAGGCGTTCGTTAACTCCACCTTCGACCCGGCCACCAAGGAGTGGAAGTGCGAGAAGGTAAACTGCATCAACATCGTTGAGACCACCCCGTGGATCTAATCAGCCGCGGCTGATTTGCAGTGCTGAACCGAATCTCCAGGCGCCGCACCTGCGGCGCCTGGAGATTTTTCTATGACCAGGGGACAGGGCATTTGGGTTGATTGAGGCGGCTTGACGCCAAGCCGGCTGACTCAAAGCAATTGACGTGTTCCACATTAATCCCATGAATGGAGGAGAGGCATGACAGACGATCGTAGCGCACCCGCGGGTGCTGTACTCATCGTTGGCGGTGGCATCAGCGGACTTACGGCCGCCCTGGAAGCCGCGGAGGTCGGAAACGACGTGTTCGTGGTGGAGAGGAATTCCTATCTCGGCGGGCGCGTGGCCCAGCTCAACCAGTATTTCCCCAAGCTCTGTCCTCCTTCCTGCGGTCTGGAGATCAACTACCAGCGGATCAAGAACAACCGTCGGGTACGGGTCTACACCATGACCGAGGTGAAGAGCGTTGCCGGCGGGCCGGGCAATTACCAGGTGACCCTGGTGACCAAGCCGCGCTACATCAACGGCAACTGCACCGCCTGCGGCGCCTGCGCCGAGGCCTGCACCGACGAGGTCGCCAACCCCTTCAATTTCGGGATGGACAAGGCCAAGGCCGTACGCAAGCCGCATGACCACGCCTTCCCGATGCGCTACGTCCTCGACAAGGACGCCTGCAGCCCGGCGAGCCTTGAGGCGATCAAAGCCGCCTGCAAGTACGACGCGGTGGATCTCGACATGCAGGCCAAGGAGTTCACCCTGAACGTCTCCTCCGTGGTCTGGGCCACCGGCTGGAATCCCTATGAGCCGAGCAAGATGGAGAACCTCAAGTTCGGTTCGAGCCCGGCGATCATCAGCAACATGATGATGGAGCGCCTCGCCTCCGCGAACGGCCCCACCGCTGGCAAGATCCTCCGCCCCGGCGACAACAAGGAGCCGGCGAGCTTCGCCTTCGTGCAGTGCGCAGGCAGCCGCGACGAGAACCACCTGGAGTACTGCTCCTACATCTGCTGCATGGCGACCATGAAGCAGATCACCTACATCCGCGAGCAGTATCCGGATGCCGAGGTCACCGTCTTCTACATCGACCTCCGCACCCCGGGCAAGTACGAGAAGTTCCGCGAGAAGATCATGGCCGATCCCAAGGTCAAGTTCGTCAAGGGCAAGGTGGCCGACATCGTGGCCGAGGCCGACGGCGGCGTGACCGTGGTGGCGGAGAACGCCGTCACCGGCGACAAGGTCCATGCGAAGGTTGATCTGGCCATCCTCGCCACCGGCATGGAGCCGGCTGGCAAGGCTCAGGCCGCGGCGCTTGGTGTGGCCACGGACAAGAACGGCTTCATCGTGTCCGATGGCGAGGGCATGGCTTCCTGTGGCTGCGCGAAAAAGGCGGCTGACGTCGTGACCTGTGCCCAGAGTGCAACCGCAGCAGCAATGAAAGCGATCCAGGCGTCGAGGAGGTAAGATCAATGAGCAAGAAATACGGAGTATACGTCTGTACCGGGTGTGGCATCGGCGACGCCCTCGACATCGATGGCGTCACTGGTGTGGCCGGCAGCTTCGGCATGACCGCCAAGAGCCACGAGGCGGTATGCAGCGAGGCGGGCCGCCAGATGATCAAGGACGATGTCGCCAATGACGGTGTCAATACCGTGGTGATCTGCGCCTGCTCCCCGCGGGTGTGGAAGGAGGAGTTCTCCTTCGGCGACGCTACGCTCACCGTGCGCGCCAACCTGCGCGAGGGCGTGGTCTGGTCGGCGGAGCAGCCCAGCGAGGGCCGCACTGCCGAGACCATTGCCGAGTACACCAACGAACTGGCCCAGGACTATGTGCGCATGGCCTGCACCCAGGCCCAGAAGATGGAGCTGCCCGAGCCCTATAAGCTCGAGACCATCAACAAGCGCATCCTCGTTCTGGGTGGTGGTGTTGCCGGTCTGACCGCGGCCAAGGAGGCTGCCAAGGCAGGCTGCGAGGTGCTGCTGATCGAAAAGGCCGACCAGCTTGGCGGCAAGGCCCTGGGCTGGCGCAAGCAGATGCCGACCAAGGCGCCGTGGACCGATCTGGAGGAGAATTCCATCCAGGCTCTGGTCGGCGCCGTGACCTCCGATGCCAAGATCACCGTGAAGACCGGAACCGAGGTGGCCCGTATCGCCGGTGCCCCTGGCGATTTCAGTGTGACCTTGAAGGCTGCCGGCACCAAGAGCGAGTGGGATGCCCCGGCCAAGGTCGGTGTTGACGAGCAGGACAAGATCGCCAAGGGTCAGATGGAAGACCCGAACGCCGGTCTCAAGAACTACATGGAGGCCGACCCGGCTGCCGAGAAGATCGGCGCCGTGGTGCTGGCCACCGGCTGGAATCCGGCCGATGTTTCCGAGTACGAGCACCTCGGCTTCGGCAAGCTCCAGAACGTGGTGACCAACGCCCAGTTCGAGAAGCTGGCCAAGGAGGGCAAGGTGCCCGCCAACGTCGCCTTCATCATGAGCCCGGGCGGCGAGCAGCACGACAAGGACTTCCCCTACTGCAACTCGGTCACCTCCATGGTGGCCCTGAAGCAGGCCCAGTACGTGCGGCAGGACAACACCGACGGCAAGGCGTACATCCTCTATCAGCACATGCGGACGCCGGGCAACATGGAGATGTTCTACAAGGGTGCCCAGAACAACGACGGCATCTTCCTCACCAAGGCCACTGTCACCGGCGTTGCCGAGGAGGGTGGCTCCCTGGTGGTCCAGGCCAAGGACACCCTGCTGCAGGAGAACCTGGAACTCAAGGTGGACATGGTGGTTCTGGCCGCCGGCATGGTGCCCACCACCTCCGGCGCCCCGACCATCAACCTCTCCTATCGTCAGGGCCCTGCCTTCCTCGATCTGGAGCTGTTTGACGGCTACGCCGATTCCAACTTCATCTGCTTCCCGTACGAGACCCGCCGGACCGGCGTGTACGCCTGCGGCGGCGTACGCAAGGCCACCGACATGGTCGAGACCATCGACGATGCCTGCGGCGCGGCCTTGAAGGCAATCCAGTGCATCGAGTCCGCCGATCGCGGCGTCGCGGTCCATCCGCGTTCCGGTGACGGTTCCTATCCGGAGTTCTTCTTCCAGCGCTGTACCCAGTGCAAGCGCTGCACCGAGGAGTGCCCCTTCGGCGCCCTGGACGACGACGCCAAGGGCACCCCGAAGCCGAACCCGACCCGCTGCCGTCGCTGCGGTACCTGCATGGGCGCCTGCCCGGAGCGTATCATCAGCTTCAAGAACTACAGCATCGACATGATCGGCTCCATGGTCAAGTCGGTCGAGGTTCCGGACGACGACGAGGACAAGCTGCGCATCATCGCCTTTGTCTGCGAGAACGACGCCTACCCGGCCCTCGACATGGCCGCCATGCGCAAACTGGGCTTGAACAACCTGGTGCGCGTGATCCCGGTCCGCTGCCTCGGCTCGGTGAACATGGTCTGGATCAAGGACGCCCTTTCCTCCGGTATGGACGGTGCCCTGCTCCTGGGCTGCAAGTTCGGCGACGACTACCAGTGCCACTTCGTCAAGGGCAGCGAGCTTGCCGACAAGCGTATGGGCAACATCGGCGAGACCCTCGGCAGCCTGGGTCTCGAGCCGGAGCGTTGCGGCGTGCGTCAGGTTGCCATCAGCGAGTGGGACAAGGTGCCGGCGATCCTCAACGAGTTCGTTGAGGAGATCAAGGGTCTGGGTCCGAACCCGTTCAAGGGCTTCTAAATCTGCTGTACTGCCGGTCGGCGGGTTCGCCCGCCGACCGGTTTACTTTGTCCAAGGTTGACTGCCGGGCTTCGTTTGGGCGTAGCTTGGCGGCTTAAGAG
>JBFLYY010000217.1:0-9299 GCA_040756495.1 Thermodesulfobacteriota bacterium
GGTCTTGACCCCCTCCGCGTCGCCCATCGCCTCGCCGGGTTCGCGGCCGATGCCGATGTTCCAGTAGGAAGAGCCCACCACGATCATCTGGCCGATGAGAAAGAAGGCATTGAGCGAGCTGAAGACATGGTAGGCGCCAGCGCGCCGCACCGCCACCACGCCGGCCCCGACCTTGCGCTGGAACATGTCGCCGTTGGCGCGGGCCACCATGCCGCACCGCTCGATGAGCGCCTTCATGCCGGCCGAGACATCGGCGAAATAGGTGGGCGAGCCGAGGAGGATGCCGTCCGCCGCCTCCATCCTGGCGATGCAGTCGTTGATGATGTCTTTTTCCACCGCGCAGCGCCGGTTCTTCTCCTTGAAGCACTTGTAGCAGGCGATACAGCCCTGCACCGGCTGGCCGGCCAGTTCAACGAGTTCCGTTTCCACCCCGGCCGCGGAAAGCTCCGCCAGCACCAGCTGCAACAGTTGCGCCGTATTGCCGCCCTTGCGGGCGCTCCCGGAAAATGCCACCACCTTCATACCCAAAACCTCCTTGCCAAACGATAGTGTTGACGGGAAACGCGGCCGGACTCAGTCGAGCCGAATGCCCCAGATTTCTTCGGCATACTCCCGGATGGTCCGGTCGGTGGAGAATTTGCCCATGCGGGCCACGTTCAGAATCGACCGTCTGGTCCAGGCCGGCTGGTCGAGGAAGAGCTGGCCCACCTCCCGCTGGCAGCGGCAGTAATCCTCGAGATCGCGCAGCAGCAGATAGGGGTCGCGGGGGTTGAGCAGCGCCTCGACGAGCGGGGCGAAGAGATAGGTGTCGCCCCGGCTGAAGGCGCCGTTGCGGATGCTGTCCACCGCGGCGCGCACCTCGGGGGTGGTGCGGTAGATCTCCTCCGGCGTTCGGGTCGGCCGCTGCCGCTCGCTGGCCACCTCGTCGGCGGTCAGCCCGAAGATGAAGATGTTCTCCGCCCCCACCTCCTCGCGGATCTCGATGTTGGCGCCGTCAAGGGTGCCGATGGTGAGCGCGCCGTTCAAGGAGAGCTTCATGTTGCCGGTGCCCGAGGCCTCGGTGCCGGCGGTGGAGATCTGCTCGGAAAGGTCGGCGGCCGGAATGATCTTCTCGGCCAGCGAGACGCCGTAGTTGGGGATGAAGACCACCCGCAGCCGGTTGCCGGTCAAGGGATCGCTGTTCACCACCTCGGCCACCGAGGTGATGAGCTTGATGATCAGCTTGGCCCGGGCATAGGAGGGCGCCGCCTTGCCGGCGAAGATCACGGTGCGCGGCGGCGCGTCGCGATCTTTGCCGTGGATGATGCGGTGGTAGAGGATGATGACGTGGAGGATGTTCAGGAACTGCCGCTTGTACTCGTGGATGCGCTTGACGTGGACGTCGAAGAGGCTCTCCGGCTCGACCTCCACCCCGCAGGCCAGCCGGATGTGCTGGGCCAGGCGCTTCTTGTTGTCGAGCTTCACCGCCTGCCACCGCTGTTGGAACTTCTTGGCGGCGACATGTTTCTCCAGCTGGCGCAGGGCATCGAGATTGGTCACCCAGTTGCCGCCGATGGTATCGGTGATGAGCGCGGCAAGTCCGGGGTTGCTCTTGAGCAGCCAGCGGCGCTGGGTGATGCCGTTGGTCTTGTTGTTGAATCGCTTGGGATAGATCTGATGAAAATCGTGGAAGATCCTGGTCCGCATCAGGTGGGAGTGCAGCGCCGCCACGCCGTTGACGGAATGGCTGCCGACGATGGCGAGATGGGCCATGCGCACCTTTTTCACCGGCTCCTCCTCGATGAGCGACATCGCCCGGAGCTTCTCGGCGTCGCCAGGGAAGTGGGCCGCCACCTCCTGAAGGAAATGGTAGTTGATCTCGTAGATGATCTCGAGGTGGCGCGGCAGCATGCGGCCGAGGAGTTCCACCGGCCAGGTCTCCAGGGCCTCGGGCATCAGGGTGTGGTTGGTGTAGCCGAAGGTGTTGACGCAGATCTCCCACGCCTTTTCCCACGCCAGCCCCTCGATGTCGATGAGCAGCCGCATGAGTTCGGGGATGGCGATGCTCGGGTGGGTGTCGTTCAGCTGCACCGCGATGGAGTCGGTGAACTGGTCGAAATCGTCGTGCTTCTTCTTGTAGCGGCGCAGGATGTCCTGAAAGGTGGCGGCCACGAAAAAGTACTGCTGTTTGAGCCGCAACTGCTGCCCTTCGCGGATCTCGTCCGAGGGGTAGAGCACCTTGGAGATGGTCTCGGACTGCACCTTGGTCTGGACCGCCGCGATGTAGTCGCCCCGGTTGAAGGAGGCGAGATCGAGTTCGCGCGAGGCGCGGGCCGTCCAGAGGCGCATGTTGATGACCGTGTCGTTGTTGAAGCCGGGCACCAGCACGTCGCAGGCCATGGCCATCACTTCCTCGCTATCGACCCATTCGCTGCGGAGCATCCCCTGGGCATCGCGGTAGCGGTGGACCCGGCCATAGAACTGCACGGGATAAAGGTTCCAGGGACGTTCGAACTCCCAGGGCGTGCCGTAGCGGAGCCAGCTGTCCGGGTGTTCCACCTGGTAGCCATCGACCAGGCGCTGGTAGAAGAGGCCGTACTCGTAGCGGATGCCGTAGCCATAGGCCGGCACCCCGAGGGTGGCCATGGAATCGAGGAAGCAGGCCGCCAGCCGCCCCAGGCCGCCGTTGCCGAGAGCGGCATCCTCCTCTTCTTCGCGAATCTCTTCGAGATCGTAGCCCATCTCCTGGAGCACCCCGGCGACCTCGTCGTAGAGGCCCAGGTTGATGAGGGCATTCCCCAGGGAGCGGCCGACCAGGAACTCCAAAGAGAGGTAATAGACCCGCTTGCTGTGTTTGGTGTAGAAACTCTTCTGGGTGCTGACCCAGCGTTCGATGAGGAAATCGCGCACCGTATAGGCCAGGGCCTTGTAAAGCTCCCGGTTGCCGGCCCGTTGCGGGTCGCGCCCCAGGAAGCTCATCAGGTGGTGGTTGATGGTCTGCTTCAGATCCGCGTGGGACAAGCTCGAACGAATGGTGCAGTAGGGGCCTTTCGGTGTCTTGTTTCCCATCGTTTTCCTCGTTCCTTCACAGCGAAGATCGTTACCCGCTTTCCAGCCTACCTTGGCGGCGCCAACGCGGTCAAACTATTTCTCCCCGCCCAAAATCGCCAGCTCGCGCCTCACCCAGGCCACGGCCTCGTCCCGATTCCGCACCGTGCCGGCCACCCGCGCCCCTTCGAGCCCGCGCAGCAGAATGCCCAGGCGCGGGCCGGGCGCCAGGCCGAAGAGCGCCTGAAGATCGTGGCCGGTCAAGAGCGGCGGCCCGGAGAGCACCGGCCGGACCCGCGCCTCATAGACCACCAGCACCTCGTTGTAGAGGTCGGCCAGGGCGGCCTCGGTATCGGCCGGCTTGCCTGGTCCTTCGCCGGCCAGGCTGTCGGCCATGGCCAGCAGGAAGAGACCGGGCAGATCGTCGCCGATGGCCCTGATCAGGCGCAGACAGGCGCGGGGGGTAAGGGGATTTTTGCGCCGGGCATTGCTGAGGTGGAAGGGCCACATGTGATGGCCGATAAGGCGGCCGACCCGCTCCCGCCGCTCGCGGCTGAAGCGCAGACGCAGCGCCACCTGGTCGGAGATCTCCCGGCCGGCATGGTCGTGGTTGTAGAAGGTGATGCGGCCGTCCCGCAGGGCGAAACGGACCGGCTTGCCCACGTCGTGCAGGAGGGCGGCCCAGGCGAGATGGAGACGCCGGCGCGCATCGGCCAGATACGCCACGAGGGGTGAGGGGTCGCGGAAGAAGCGGCCTGGTTCGGCGCAGATCTCGGCAAGGCACGCCACGGCTCTGAGACCGTGACCGAAGACATCGAGATGATGGCTACTGGGCTGCGCCATGCCGACCCCTGGCCGCAGTTCCGGCAGCACCTCGAAAAGAAGCCCGCTTGCCGCCATCCCTTCGAGTACCGGCGCGGCCCCCGCGGCAGCGGCCAGAATGCGGTCGAGTTCATAGGCGATCCGCTCGGGAGCGCTCCGGCGGATCAACTCCCGCTCCGCCTCGATCTGGCGGGCGGTCTCCGGGGCCAGGGCAAACCCCAGGGTGGCCTGGAAACGATAGGCGCGCAGGAGACGCAACGGATCGCGCCGGAAGGCCGCGGCCGCCGGATGGCGGATCAGCCGCGCCGCAAGATCCGCCACCCCGCCGCTGGGGTCGATGAGGGCATAGGGCGGGGCAAGCGCCCCCTCTGCCGGCGCCATGGCCACGGCCAGGGCATTGATGGTGAAATCCCGGCGGGTAAGATCCTCCTCGATGGTGCGGCTGCCCTCGCGAAAGCTGGCCAGATCGAGGGTGTAGCCCTGCCACACCACCCGGGCCGCCTCTTCCTCGGCATCGAGCAGGACAAAGACCCCGCCGAGCCCCTTTGCCAACCGGCGGGCCAGGGAAACGGCGCCGGCCGGCACGGTGAAATCGAGATCCCGGGCCGCGTTCCCGAGCAGCCAGTCGCGCACCGCGCCACCCGCCACATACCAGGGCGCTCCGCTCGCCGCGACCACTTCTCCCAGCGCCGCCCGCAGGCGGGACGGGTAGTGGCGCAACCAGTCCTGCTCAAGGGTGGTCATGGCCGGCAGCGACCGCCACGATGGCGCCAAGGGTGGTGGCGAGCCGGCAGCGCACGTCGTGGATGTGGATGCTCTCCTGGCTCAGGGATTCGATCACCACCGCCGTTGCCTCCGGCAACCGTTCGCCAAAGGCGCGACCGGCGGCGCGGGCCACCTCGCGCACCGCGTCCTCGGCGAATTGCGGATGGAGGTGGGACTGCAGCACGATCTCCGCCTCGTCCGGCCTTTTCAGCAGATCCTGGGTGGCGTGCAGCGCCGAGGCCAGGCAAGCGATCAGCTCGTCGTAGGCCGGCGTCGCTCCGTCCGCCTCGATGGCGAGAGAGGTGCAGGAACGCTGGGAGTGGGTGGGCTGCGGCGCCTCGCCGACCCGCTCGCCGAAGAGCATCCGGTTGTAGGCCTGGGTGCAGGGGCAGGCGGTGATGTGATGGATGGCGGCCCCCACCGTGACCCGCTCGGCAAAGACGCGTCCTTGCCGTGCCATTTCGACACGGGCCGTGATCTCCACGGTGTCGAGGGAGGTACGGCCGCTCGTCGTGGTCTGCCGGAGCAGGGGCAGCTTGCCATGAAGTGCCACGGCACCGCGCTCTGCCTGTTGGCCCTCGACCATGCGGCGGGCCAGTTCCGTCCCATAGCCGCGGAGGTCGTCGAAGGGGCGCTGGTGCAGGGCGGTCATCGCCTCCTCCAGCCGCGACATGTGGATGCCCCGCCGCGCCGCGGTCAGATCGACGTGCATGGCGGCGGCAAAGGGAAGAGTCCCTTGGGGCAAGGTGACCCAGACGGTCTTGCCGCCGATCCCCACCTCGTCGAGCGGCAGAGCGACCGAAGGACGCTCCTCCGGCACGTCGCTGCCGAGCGCCAGCACCCGCTCGTGATCGGCCGCGGAGAAGCGGCCACTCACAGCAGCCGCTCCCGTTGCATGGAGAGGTACCACTCGTGCACGGTTGTCCATGGTTCCTCCTTCTGGCCGAGCCAGGTCAAGAGCTGGGAAAAGCGGGCGCGCGCGGCCTCGCGGCGGTTCGCCTCCCAGGCGAGTCGGCGGAGGGAGGCCACGGCGTCGATGATCGTCCGGCGGCTGCGGAGGCGGCACTGGCTGCCCTCGTGGAGATAGCGGATGGTGACGGGCTCCGGGCCGGCGAAGCCGAAGGGGTAATGCTGGGCCAGTTGCAGGAAGAGTCCCCAGTCCTCGCCGAGGTCGTTCAAGACAAAGCCGCCCACCCGCGCAAAGGCGCTCCGGCGCACCGCCACGGCCGAGGGGACCAGGAAACACCAGCGCAGCAGGGCCTCGAAGCAGTCGCCCGCCACTCCGGCGCCCTGATCGGGGATGAGAAACTCGCCGCCCGCCACCTGATCGATGGTCCGCGCGGTGCCGTAGGCGACCTCGCAGCCCGTCTCCATGACCAGGGCCAGACGCCGGACGTGGTCGAAGGTCCACTCGTCGTCGGAATCGAGAAACATGAGCACCTCGCCGGTGGCGGCGGCCACCCCGGCGTTGCGGGCCCGGCCCGGCCCCACTCCGGGCAGGCGCAGGAGGCGCACCGCCGGGAAGAGGCGGGCAAGCTGCTCCGCCGTGCCGTCCACCGAGCCGTCATCCACCACGACAATCTCGTCGCAGGGGCGCGACTGGGCCAGGACGCTGCCGATGGCGCGCCGCACCATCAGGGCACGGTCACGGGTGGGGAGAATGCAGCTGATGCGCATCGAATCCTGCCGGGGCTGGAGGCGTCGGCCATGCGGCCGGGGCAAGCGAACCTGCGTTCATTGTACAACAAAAAACCCCCTTCCCAAAGCGGGAAGGGGGTTTTCCCTCACGAGGGAGGAAACGGCGGCGTTACTTCTTCTTGCCCATGCGGGCGGCTCCCTTGACCTTCATGGGGTCACCCTTGTAGCCCAGGGCCTTCCAGTCGAGCCGGCCCTTGGCGCCATGGCAGTCGTTGCACTGCAGGGCCTCGGTCTTCGGCGAAACCATGTGGTTCAGGCGCCAGTACATGGTGGTCGGCGCAAAGCCGTATTCACCGCTGTAGGCAATGCCACTGGCCTGGGCTCCGGCCTTGAGGGCCGCATCCCAGTTGAAGTTCTTCCAGTAGGCTTCCTTGTCCTCCTTGCCGGTCGGCCACACCTTGGGCACCAGGAAGTACATGTTTTTCTTGTCATAGACCTGCTTGCCGCTGTGCTCCTTGAAGGGGTAGATCTTGGCGTTCTTGTCCTTGATGCTGCCCAGCGGCCAGTTCAGCCTGGTCACCTTGTTCGGGTCGATCTTCTCGCCCGGCTGGTAGGCGCTCGCCTTGCCGTTGTACCACAGGTAGGCAGGCACCACGTTCCTGCCCCACTTGAAGTGGCCCTTCTTCTTGTCGTAGGTCTCCTTGCCGAACTCGTCCTTCGGCACCTCGATGTCCTGACCGGCGGTGGACCAGTCCCAGGAGAGCTTGGTCGGCATGCCCTTGGCATAGACCGGAATGTGGCAGGTCTGGCAGGCCACGGAGGCGGTGTGCTTGTTCAGGTTGGCATTCTTGTGCGGCGCCGCGTCGTGGCAGTCGGAGCAGTCGATGTGGTTGCCGCCGGCCGGGGTCACCACCATGGCGTTGCCCTTGATGTTGTGCTTTTGGGTCTTGTGGCACTCCTGGCAGGAGAAGTTCAGGCCGTCGGTGCCCATGTGCACGTCCACGCTGGCCGTGGTCTTGGGGATGGTGGAGTCGATGTCGCCGTGCTTGACGTTGTCGCCGCCGCCGCCGAAGCCGTGGCAGGAAACGCAGTTGGCCCGGCCCGGCTTGCCGACGTTCTGGGCGACCTTGACCAGATCCACCGGCTTTTTGTCCACCTCGGCGTTGCCGGTGAAGCCGGCCGGAATACCCGCGGTCATCGGCGGCTTCTTGTAGGTGCCGGTGGTGTCGTGGCAGACAAGGCAATCGACCCGGCTCTTGTCGTTGAAGTCGAAGCTGGCGTCCTTCCAGCCGTAGCCGATGTGGCAGCTGGTGCAGCGCGTCCAGTTGCTCGAAATACCGATGCAGAAGTTGTTGATGAGGTTCTTCTTGCCGCGCTCAACCATGCCCTTGCCCAGATCCTGCTTCATCGACCAGGTCCAGTGGGTGGTCTTCATGATCTCGGCGGCATCGGCGTGGCATTCCAGACATTTCTTGGTCACATCCATGGGGGTGGCAAAGGGACCGGTGATCCCCTTGTGGGCCTCGCCGGCACCGGCCGAAGTGGCGCCGATGGCGAGGGTGGATGCGACCAGCAGGGCGGAAAACACGGAATACTTTTTCATAACGTCTCTCTTCTCCTCCTCAGGTCTCGATGTGGTTGGCGGAACTCCCGGCCGGGGCGGGCAATCCCCCTGACCGGCTTACTCTCCCTTGGCATCGGTCAAGAGCAAATCCGGTGCCAGCCTCGCCATTTTTCGCAAGGCCCCTGAGTAATCGATATCATCCCGATTCCACGCCAAGGCCTCTCACCTGCCCTGCCACTCTCCACCGGAAACCGATGCAAAAAACCTTGACCGGCCTGTTGATAACCAACGCAACCATTCGAAACAAAAAGGGAAAAACAAGATCCCCCACCTTGACGGCGCAAAATTTCTTGCACCCAGCCCCACCGCTACCGGCCAGGGGGAAAGCAGTGGGCCGCCTCGCGGACCCGGCCGGCCAGGCGGTGCTCCACGTATTCGGTGAGCTTGGGGAGCATGGCGTCGGCAAAGGCGCCGATCTCCTTCTCGGTGGCCGTGGTCAGGGTCTGGCAGAAGAGGCATTTGCGCTCGCCGCCGCCGGTGGAGGGCAGGCCGAACTCCTCCAGCACGTGGCGGGTCACCAGCTGGTCGTCGAACTCGTCGAAAACCGGGAAGGTGGTGGTGATGCCGAAACGGGCGGAGAAGGCGGCGATGCGCTCCATGAAGGCCGGGGTCTGCTCGGGGTAGAAGCCCTGACGCCGGGCATAGCCCGCCACCAGGTGGGGGACGAAGTGTTCGGTGCAATAGAGAATCGCCCGGGTGTGCATGGCGAGCTTGCAGGCCACGCAGACCAGGTTCTTGCCGTTGAAGCGGGGCATCAGCTCCTCGTAGCGGTCGAGCCAGAGGCCCTGAAAGAGACGGCCCATGTCGAGTTCCACCATCTCGGCCGGCGGCAGCCGTTCCGGCTCCGCCACCTTGCGGCCGAGGATCTCGCGGGCGACATGAAAACGGTTCCTTGGCCAGTCGGGAAAACGGCCCATGCCGTTCAGCATGTGGAGGAGGTGGATCTTCACCGGCCTGGCCAGGCCGGGATGGTGGCCGGCGGCGGCCAGGGCGTACACCGCCAGGGAATCGGTGCCGCCGGAGTAAAGGATGGCGAGTTCCTGTTTCGGCATGGTCATGACCTCGCGGGGTTCACCTGGTAGCGGCAGAAGAGTTCACCGCTTTCGGCCTGCTCGCAGGCGAGCAGAGTCAGGTCGAGAAAAGGGGCGCCCAGCGGAACGGGGCCATCGGCCAGGGTGGCGGCCCCCATCCGGCCGGAGAGTTTGGGGGTGACGGTGACGAGCAGCTCGTCCACCACGCCCTGGCGCAGGGCCGCGTAGTTGAGACGGCCACCGCCTTCGATGAGGAGGGAGCGCGCCCCGCGGGCTGCGAGTTCCGCCAGCAGCTGGTGCAGGGAAAGCTCCTGGCCGACCGTGGGCAGCGCGATCACCTCGGCCCGCTCCCCCAGCCGCCGGCCCAGACCGGCAGCCACGGCGGCGGAGGT
>JBFLYY010000218.1:0-5546 GCA_040756495.1 Thermodesulfobacteriota bacterium
GCGCGGAGGCCGTTTTTCACCGGCCACACCCGCGCAAGGAAACCGACAAAGGCGCGGTGAAATCGCTGCGCCGCTTTCTCGAAAACGCCGGGGTGAAGCCATGATGCGATACAAGGGGTTTATCGGACAGGTCGAATTCGACGACGAGGCCAACATCTTCCATGGCGAGGTCATCAACACCAGGGACGTGATCACCTTTCAGGGCCAGTCCACCGACGAGTTGCAGCGCGAGTTCCGCGAATCCATCGACATCTATCTCGACTGGTGCAAGGAGCGGGGCAAGGAGCCGGAAAAACCCTTTTCCGGCAAATTCCCGATCCGCACTACGCCGGAACTCCACGCCAAGGCCTATGCCGCCGCGCGACGGGCAGGGAAAAGCCTCAACGCCTGGGTGACGGAGGTACTGAAAGATGCGGCTGCATGACAAAGCTGACAGCAACCAGCTATCAGCTCGCACCCCAAGGAGCGGCTTGAGCCGCGACCTTGCTCGTTCGGTCGCCGCTGAAGCGGCTCCTACGAGACGGCTATCAGCTATTAGCCATCAGCGACCAAGCTAAAAGCAAAAGAACAACGCAGAGGCGCAAAGGCGCTAGCGATAAGGAGTAGAGGGCAACCCCTCCGCGCCTTTGCGCCTTCGCGTTCTTCCGTTCTTGCTGACCGCTGAAAGCTGCCGGACTGACAGGCCCCTCCGCAAAAACCCCTTGACACCCCCCCTCCTTCCTATATTCTTGCGCTACATTATCCAACCGAGGAACCTGCTATGCACTTTCAAGAGATCATCATGGCGCTCAACCGCTTCTGGGCGGAACAGGGCTGCATCATCCAGCAACCGTACGACATGGAGGTGGGCGCCGGCACCTTCCACCCCGCCACCCTGCTCCGGGCTCTGGGTCCGGAACCATGGAAGACCGCCTATGTCCAGCCCTCACGCCGCCCCACCGACGGCCGCTACGGCGAGAATCCGAATCGGCTCCAGCACTACTATCAGTACCAGGTGATCATCAAGCCGTCGCCGGCCAACATCCAGGAATTGTACATCGAGAGCCTCAAGCGCTTCGGTCTCGACATGCTGGAGCACGACATCCGCTTCGTGGAGGACGACTGGGAATCCCCCACCCTGGGCGCCTCGGGGCTGGGCTGGGAGGTGTGGCTCGACGGCATGGAGATCACCCAGTTCACCTACTTCCAGCACGCCGGCAGCCTGGAACTGCACCCCATCACCGTGGAGGTGACCTACGGCCTCGAGCGCATCGCCATGTATCTGCAGAAGGTGGACAGCGTCTACGACATCTCGTGGAACGGCGAGGTGCGCTACGGCGACATCTTCCACCAGGCAGAGGTGGAGTTTTCCACCTTCAACTTCGAACACGCCAACGTGGAGAGGTTGATGGAGTTCTTCACGACCTACGAGGCGGAAGCCTTCCGGCTGCTGGACCTGAACCTGATCCTGCCGGCATACGACTACTGCCTCAAGTGCTCCCACACCTTCAACCTGCTCGATGCCCGCAAGGCGATCAGCGTGGCGGAGCGCACCCGCTACATCGGCCGCATCCGCAACATCGCCCGCAAGGTGGCGGAACTCTATGTGGCACAACGGGAGAAGATGGGGTATCCGTTATTGAAGGAGAAAAGATAAACGCCTTTAACGCAGAGGCGCAAAGACGCAAAGAAATGTTTCAAGTTTTTAAAAAACTTTGCGCCTCTGCGTCTTCGCGTTGATTCTGTTCTTGGCGGAAGTGCATGGGAATCGAACCCACCCACCAGGCTCTTCACCCGGTGCACCGGATTTGAAGTCCGGGAGGGCCACCAGTGCCCTTTCCACTTCCGTTCGCCCCTACCTTAATTTTTTAACAGCCATGCAGCAACGTTTTCCGGAATATTTTTTTCCGAGGGTCTGGGCAGCCGAAAAAAAATAGGGTACAACCAGTCGGGTTTCCCGTCGCAGCAGGCATTAACCGAAACACCTTAAGGAGTCCTTTCCCCATGGAGTGCGAGCGCTTACAGAGGCTTGTCAAGAGCTGGTACATGCAGGTGCAGGACGAGGCCATGGCCCCGGCCCGCATGGCGCTGTTCATGGAAAACCATATCGCCGACTGCCAGACCTGTCTGGCGGACCCCTTGGTCCGGCAGGAGGTGGACAAGATCACCGCCATCATTCTCCCGCCCTCGAAGGTGCGCAAGGCCACGACCTCGCTGGATGAGGAGGAGACCCTGAGCGCCGAACCGGACGAGGAAACGGAAGAGGCCGAGGAGGGTGACGACGATACCGACGACGAGAGCGACGGCGAGGAAATCGACGAAGAGCTGGGCGAGGACGAGGAGTTCGGCGACGACGAGGACGACATCTAGCCCCTCGTCATGCCGTTCCGGCCAGTATGCCCGCTACGACGGCGAAATAGCTCTGTTAGCAACAAATAGAATTGTCCGGTTTTAAAGCACGTAAGTTGTCCGCCTGTGGTGGTGTCTATTCAGGCGGCGTGTCTTTGCGATTTCACCCTATTGGCGACCTCCCCTTGGGCGTTGTAACGGGCCAAGCATCTGGGGCCGTGGAAGAGCGCCAGGCTGCCGTCGGGGTAGCGATGCACCCGGACAGCGGCCTTCACGTAGTGCAGCCGGTGGTCATCCCTGGGGATCTGGAGTTTCATGCCCTCAAAGGAAACACAGTTGTCGTTGCCTACCTTGCGCTCGTAATGCTCGCAGAGAACATCGGTCACCTCACGGCCGATGAGCGGGACAAAGGCGGAGCCATCCACCAAGGCCGACTTGCCGAACTCGGCATTATAGGCCGGCAGGTATTTTTCCCGCAGGTAACGGTTGGCCTCCGCCATGGTGGTGATACCGGCGGCTGCCAATTCCTTGGGCAACCGTCCCTGGTGGGTCCGAAAGGCCCGTTCCGACCGCCCCCGCGCCTGGGGTGAATAGGCCGCGATCATCTCGATGCCGAGTTGGCGCATGGCTCGCCCGAATTGGGTAAGGTTCTTCTTGTCTACCGGGCCGCCGGCTTCCGGGGTGAACCAGTAATGGCTGCCCCGGTCGGTATAGAGGGAACAGAAGAGCCCATGGCCTTCAATGACCTCCCTGACGCCGGCAAAGCTTGACGCAGTCCCTTCCTCCTCCACAAAAAAGAGCGAGTAGTGTTTGCTCGTGGCGTCGTCCATGGTGGCGATCAGATCCCAGAGCGCGCCCGGCACCCACTCGTGGCGGCTGCCGTCCTGGTGCAGCATCATGCCCTCTATCGGCGCCCGTTGCCGGCGCTTGCGGTGTTTGCCTCGCCCTGGCGCTTTGCTGACCAGTCCTGCCCCTTGCAGGGTCTTCTTCACCCAGGTGTAGGAACGCTCGCCATCATGGCGGCCCTGGTAAAAACTGTAGAAATGACGGACATTCCAGCCGTCGTAAGAACGGCGATAGAGTTCGTTGAGTTCCATCACCTCGTCCAGTGGCGCCAGCCGGTGGGAAGGTCTGCTCAATCGTCGATCAAGGAGCCCCTCTCGTCCGTCTTCTTCATAACGATGCATATACCGCCGAAATGTTCTGGTGGTCACCCCGAGCAGCCGGGCAGCCTCCTCCTGGGTCAACCGCCGCCCCTGCCACTCGGTGTATGCCTCTTCAAATCTCCTCATCCGGGTCTCCTGCAGCCATTGCGTCCGATTCATCCGGCACCTCCTCGGCAACCAGAAAAACCGGACAATTCATCTGCTACAACACCGGACAGTTTATTTGTTCGCTACACGACGGCGAAATAGCTCTTGCCAAATCACCGGACATGGTTTATGTTAGGGGTCAATAGTCCCCCAGGTGTTGAGCATATTCGTTCACGTTTCTTCATTTCTCCTGCGCGCATCCCGCCCTTCAGATCTGAACCATCGTTGAAGTTTCTGCTGACCACTTACCCTCAAAAAGGAGAAGCAGCATGAAACTTTATGTCGGCAATCTGGCTTACAGCACCACGGAAGCGGAATTGCAGGAACTGTTCGCCGCCTGCGGCACGGTCATGAGCGTCAAGATACTGAGCGACCAGTACAGCGGCCAATCCAAGGGCTTCGGCTTTGTGGAGATGGCCTCCCGCGGCGAAGGCCACAAGGCCATGGAAGAACTGAACGGCAAGAACGTCGGCAACCGGGCCATGGTGGTCAACGAAGCACGGCCGCAGACCAAGACCAAACCCCGCCGCTGGTAACACAGACCGCACCACGAAACGGGCGGGCGTTTTCCCCGAGCGGAAGCGCTTGTCCCGTGCCACATCGCATTACCACCCGCGCAGCACCAACCCCCAGACACAACCATCTGCCCGCAACACCATGCAGTTCGCGGCCAACCCAAACACTATCCGCAAGCCGGCAACGCACGGCGCGGCAACAGGCGGGCGCCAACCGCGCCCGCAGACAGACTCAAGGAGAAGCAACACCATGCATTTCAACGAATTCAACCTGCACCCGCACCTCACCGCGGCCATCGCGGCGTGCGGCTACCAGAAACCATCGCCCATCCAGGAGCAGGCCATTCCCGTGGCCCTTGCCGGCCGCGATCTGCTGGGCCTGGCCCAGACCGGCACCGGCAAGACGGCAGCCTTTCTGCTGCCGCTCTTGCAGCACCTGCTGGCCGGCCCGAAGGGCAAGACACCGCAGGCTCTCATCATCGCCCCCACCCGGGAACTCGCCGAGCAGATCCATACCGACATCGGCCGGCTGGGCAAAAAGGCGGGGATCACCAGTGTCAGCGTCTATGGCGGCGTTGGCAAACAGGGGCAGGTGCGGGCCTTCCGCAACGGCGTCGACATCGTCGTCGCCTGCCCGGGCCGTTTGCTCGATCACCTGCAGGAGAAGGCGGTGAGCCTGGCGGGCATCACCCATCTGGTGCTCGACGAGGCGGACCACATGTTCGACATGGGTTTTCTGCCCACCATCCGCCAGATCCTGCGCCAACTGCCCAAGAAGCGGCAGACCATGCTCTTTTCCGCCACCATGCCGCAGGAGTTGCGGCGCCTGGCCGAAGAGGTGCTCCATGAACCGGCCACCGTCCAGGTTGCCAACAGCGTGCCCACGGCCACCATTGCCCATGTGCTCTTTCCGGTGGAACAGGAGCACAAGGCCTCGGCGCTCAAGACGATCGTCCGGGAAAGCGAGATGACGGCAGCCCTCGTCTTCACCCGCACCAAGCACAAGGCGCGCCACCTGGCCACCCAACTCTCCAAGGCAGGCTTCAGCGCCACCTCGCTTCAGGGCAACCTCTCCCAGCAGCAGCGGCAGAGGGCCATGAACGGCTTCCGCGAGGGCCAGTTCAAGATCCTGGTGGCCACCGACATCGCGGCCCGCGGCATCGACGTGCCCGGCGTCTCCCACGTCATCAACTACGACGTGCCGGACAGCGTCGAGGCATACATCCACCGCACCGGCCGCACCGGCCGAGCCGCCTCGAGCGGCACCGCCTTTACCCTGGCCAGCCATGAGGACGGACCGATGATCCACAGGATCGAGCAGACCCTGGGCAAGAAGATGGCCCGCGACGAGAGGAGCGACGCCCCGGCAAGACAGGAAGTTGTGAGTCCG
>JBFLYY010000219.1:0-22817 GCA_040756495.1 Thermodesulfobacteriota bacterium
CTCCTCCTGCTTGAGCACCTTATAAACCTCGTAGAGGACAATGGCGGGCACCAGGATGTTGTCCGGGTCCGCGAGGTACTTTTTGTAGCTGTCGGCCAATGTGCCGTTGGTGAACCACTCCAGCCAGCCGCAGGAATCGACGATGACCATCAGAAGCGGTCCTTTTTTTCCCGGAAACCATCGGTTACCGCGCCGGCGGCGATGCCGCGCAACTCATCGAGAGAGACCTGGGGCACGAGGATGAGCATCCTGTCTTTTTCCAGAACGGTGAGTTTCTGTTGCGGTTTGAGATGCAGATGCTCTCTGACCGGCTTGGGGATGACTACCTGATATTTGCTTGAGATGGTTGTTTGCATCGTCATATTCTCCTTTTTGTTGATCGATACGATTAGTGTAGGTTTTTGCGGGATGGTTGTCAAGGTGCAGGCTGGCCGATTGCCCACATGGCCCTTGGCAATCCGTGGCAACGGGGGTAGAGTGGCGAAGTCCACCATGAACGAGATCATCGAAAAACTCACTGCCCAGCATCGTGACCCGCTCGCCGCCCTGGCGGGCCGCTTCGGCCATGCATTCCGTGTGCTTCCCCTGCTGCAGCGGGCCATGATCCACAGCTCCTATGCCTTCGAGCAGGGGAGCGGCTCGGCCATCGACAACGAGCGCTTGGAGTTCCTGGGCGATGCGGTGCTCGACCTGGCCGTGGGCCATCTCCTCTATGCCACCTACCCCGAGATGCGGGAGGGCGAGCTGACCCGGTTGCGTGCCGCCCTGGTGAACGAATCCCATTTGGCGGTGATGGCGCGGGAGTTCGATTTGGGCGCCCATCTCTTGCTGGGCCGGGGAGAAGAGGGTTCCGCCGGGCGCGAGAAACCCTCCATCCTTTCCAGCGCCTACGAGGCGGTGATCGGCGCCATTTACGAGGATGGCGGTTTTGCGGCGGCCATGGAGTGTGCGCGGCGCCATTTCACCCCCTGGCTCGAAACGCGGCGCCAGAACCTGCTCCAGGCCGATGCCAAGAGCGCGTTGCAGGAATTGCTCCAGGAGCGCTACGCCGAGGCGCCGGTCTATGTGCTGGACGAGGCCGCCGGTCCGGATCACGCCAAGCAGTTCACCGTCTCGGTCCGCTTCCGGGAGCAGGTGCTCGGCAGCGGCATTGCCCGCAGCAAGAAGGAGGCGGAGCAGCAGGCTGCTGCCGCGGCCCTGCAGGATCGCGCCGCTCTCGATGCCCTGGGGTGAGCCGTATGGCCGCCCCCTTCATCATCCCGATCTTCATCAGCCACCAGGGCTGCCCCCACCAGTGCGTCTTTTGTAATCAACACCACATCACGGGCCAGGGCGGGGGCGCGAAATCGACCGGCCCGGCTGAGGTGGCCACGGCCATCGAGGAGGCCCTTGCCTGGCCGCGTCGCAATAAAGAGGTCGAGGTGCAGGTCGCCTTCTACGGCGGCACCTTTACCGGTCTGAGCCGCGCCCGGCAGGCGGAACTGCTTGCTGCGGTGGCGCCCTATCTGGCCGCTGGCCGGGTCCACACCATCCGCCTCTCCACCCGCCCCGATTGTCTGACTCCCGATGATGCCGCCTTTCTCAAAAATCACGGGGTGACCACCGTGGAGTTGGGCGTGCAGTCCATGACGCCGGCGGTGCTTGCCCTCTGCCAACGTGGCCACACGGCAGCGGAGGTGCCGCGTGCGGTGGCGGCCCTGCGGCAGGCAGGGCTCACGGTCGGCATTCAGCTCATGGTCGGCCTGCCCGGCGAGAGTCCGGCGAGTTTGCTGGCCTCGGCGCAGGCGGTGGTGGCCCTGGCCCCGGATTTTGTCCGCATCTATCCCGCGGTGGTGGTGGCGGGCAGCGAACTGGCCGCGTGGCATGCTGCCGGCAGGTATCGGCCCCTCTCCCTGGGGCGGGCCGTGGTGCTCGTCGCGCGCCTCAAGGCCCTTTTCGACGCGGCGGCCATCCCGGTGGTGCGCATGGGGCTCCACGATACGCCGGGCCTTGAGGGGGGCATCGTGGCCGGCCCGCATCATCCCGCCTTTGGCGAGCTGGTCAGGGCGCGCCTTTTGGGCAAGCAGATTCGCGCACGGCTTGCTGCAGGGCAGGGAGCAGTCCGCGAACTGCGCCTGGCGAGTCGCGATCAATCCCTTCTCCATGGCCGGGGTGGCGGTGCCCTGCGTCAGCTGGAGTGCGGCGGCCGCTTGCAGGGGGTGCGCCTCTGCTTTGATCCGGCCCTGCCCCGCGGGGAAGTGCGGGTTTCCTGAGCAACCGGCGCCGATTCCCGGCGCCGGCAACATCAAGGCAGGAGCGTCGAGCCGGTGCCGCGGCTGTCGCTCCGGAAGGCGACACAGCAAGAAGGAGGAAAACAGATGGATTTCGTCAAAAAGGGGATTCGGGTCGTGGTGGCTGGCGCTCGGCCCCGGTGCGCCGGTCTGGGCCTTGGTCTTCACCGCGCTGTGGGGTTTGGTGGCGGCGCCTCCCTGCGGCATGTCTGGCGCGAGGGGGATCGCGAGGTACCTCTTTATTCCGTGGCAGGTTGCGAAAAAGGAGGCGGTCCCAACCGGGCTGGCCTCCTTTTTTGTGCGTAATTCCATTTGGATAGAATAATTTTTTGCCTGCTTGCAATGGCGGTTGATTTGGTCTTGCCTGCCCTGTGGTTCTATGCTACATTCACTTGGTTGAGCGCACGATGTTGTCTTGGTAACCTATTGAAATTATAGGATTAATTAGAATTTCTGCCCGTTTTGCGGTGCGGCCACGGTTCCCTTGTGCGCGGCGCACGTGTGGGCGGATGCCCGAGGCCGCAGGCGCGATGCCTGCGAAAGAGCTGAGAAGAGGTACCCTGTGAAAAAGAAGATACTGGTAGCCAACCGAGGTGAAATCGCGCTGCGGGTCATCCGCGCCATCCAGGAGCTTGACCACATTGCCATCGGGATCTACGAAACCCCGGACAACGACGCGCTCCACATCCGCACCGCCGACGAGGCGGTCTGGCTGGGCGACGGCCCCCGCTGCGACTACCTGAACATCGACAAGGTGATCGCCGCCGCGAAAAAAGCAGGCGCCGACGCCATCCATCCGGGCTACGGCTTCCTGGCCGAGAACCCCGCCTTTGCCAAGGCGTGCGAGGATGCGGGCATCATCTTCATCGGCCCGCCCTCCGAGGTGGTCCAGGCCCTGGGCGACAAGGTCACGGCCCGCCGCATCATGAAGGAGGCCGGGATTCCCATGGTGCCGGGCACCGACAACCTCCCCTCCGGCGACGAGGGTGTGGAGATGGCGGTGAAGTTCTGCAAGAAATACGGCTACCCCGTGATGCTCAAGGCCACCGCCGGCGGCGGCGGCCGCGGCATCCGCCGGGTCGATAACGAGAAGCAGCTCCGCGCCGAGATTCCGGTGGCCCGCGCCGAGGCCAAGGCCGCCTTCAACAACGACTCGGTCTATCTCGAGAAGGTGGTGCTGACCCCCAAGCACATCGAGGTGCAGATCATCGCCGACAAGGAGGGCACCACCATCCATCTCGGCTCCCGCGACTGCTCGATCCAGCGCCGCAACCAGAAGCTGGTGGAGATCGCGCCCTCGCTCATCGAGGACAAGGATCTTGTGGACAAGATCTGCAAGACCGCGGTCAAGGCCGCCAAGGCCGCCAAATACTTCAACGCCGGCACCGTGGAGTTCCTGGTCGACAAGGACCAGAACTACTACTTCATGGAGATCAACACCCGCATCCAGGTGGAGCACACGGTCTCCGAAATGGTCACCGGCATCGACATCGTCCGCACCCAGATCAAACTGGCCCTCGGCAAGAAGCTCTCCTTCAGGCAGAAGGACGTGCAGGTGCGCGGCTACGCCATCGAGGTGCGGATCAATGCCGAAGACCCGCAGAACAACTTCATGCCCGAGGGCGGCAAGACCGTTTCCGTCTATCGTTCGCCCGGCGGCTACGGCGTGCGCCTCGATGGCTTCGTCTACCAGGGCTATACCATTCCCGAGGTGTACGACTCGCTCCTGGTCAAGCTCACGGTCCACGGTTTCAGCTGGAACGAGACCGTGGACCGCCTGCGCCGCTGCTTGAACAACTTCGTGATCATCGGCCCCAAGACCACCATCCCCTTCTACCTGCGGGTCATCGAGGACCGCGACTTCAAGAAAGGCGAGTTCGATACCTCCTTCCTCGACACCCACACCCACCTCCTGGAGTACGAGGATGTCGAGTCCGAGGGCAGCAAGCTGGCCCGGTTGATCGCGGAAATCCACTACCGCAAGGAGAATCCGTACGCGGTCTAAGGCGCGGCGGAGACTTCAGGCGAAATTTTTGAGAGCAGTCAGAGGAGAAGTACAATGGCACGAATCGTTCATGGCATGAGCCCGGCCGAGGTGGTGCGCACCATCCGCAAGGCGGATGGCTACTATGTGACCAACACCGCCCGCGACCTTTCGCAGTCCGACTTCAAGAACCGGATCCTGCTCCACACCGACCTCCTGGCCGCCAAGGCCCGGGAAAAGGCGGGGTTCTTCTCGCTGGAGATCACCGGCGGCGCCTCGATCCACGTCGATATCCTCCGGAAGCAGGTGGACCCCTTCCTGAAGCTGGAACTCTTGCGCGAACGCATGCCCAAGACCATGTTCCAGACGCTGTGCCGCGGCATCAACCTCTTCGGCTACCGCCCCTATCCGCAGAACGTGATCCGCCTCGTGGTGCGCGAGTACGCCAAGTACGTGGACGTCTGGCGCGTCTTCGACTTCCTGAACCACGTGCCCAACATGATCGCGGTCTTCGAGGAGGTGCAGAAGGCGGGCATGGTGCTGGAGCCGGCGGTCTGCTTCTCCACCGGCCCCGAGCACACCGATGCGTTCTACGTCAAGAAGGTGGGCGAGATCCTCAAAGTGACCGGCACCGACATCACCCTCTGCATCAAGAACCACGGCGGCTTAGGCACCCCGAAGCGCATCGGCGATCTCGTTAACGCCATCCTCCAGAAGTACCCGGATCTGGTCATCCACTACCACGGCCACAACACCGACGGCAACGACGTGGCCCGCATCACCGCCGCAGTGCTGGCAGGGGCCAAGATCGTCGATGGTTCCGAGTACTCCTTTGCCGGCTACTACGGCCCGCCCTCCATCCTCACCGTGGTCCAGACCCTGGCCGAGTATGGCAAGAAGGCGATTGGCCTCGACGAGAAGGCGGTGGTGGAAACCTCCGACGTGCTCCGCAGCGAGCGCCAGTACTACGAATACTTCGAGTCCCAGTTCAAGGGCTTCGACCCCACGGTGCAGGTCCACAAGCTGCCCGGCGGCGCTGCCGGTTCGAGCTTCGAGCAGGCGGTGAAGGGCAAGTTCCTCGACAAGATGCCCACCATCCTCCACGAGGAGCTGCCCAAGGTGCAGAAGGATCTCGGCAACTTCTGGAGCGTGACCCCCGGTTCCCAGATCCTCTGGACCACCGCGGTGAGCAACGTCCAGGCCGGCGACCGCTACGCCAACCCCTCGGGCGACCTGAAGAACCTGCTCCTGGGCAAGTACGGCCCCTTCCCCTTCTATCAGCCCGCGGACTGGATCTACGAGAAGGTCTTTGGCGCCGACTGGAAGGAGATCCTCAAGAAAGAGGGCGGCATGGACAAGACCGAGGACATGGACATCGACAAGGAGCGGCAGGAGCTGGCCAAGAAGCTCGGCTACGAGCCCACGGACCAGCAGCTCGTCACCTACCTCCAGCACCCCAACGACGCGGTGAACTTCTTCAAGTTCGAGGAGAAGTTCGGCAGATCCTACGTGCTGCCGCCCGCCATCCTCTTCCGCCGCGGCGGCTTCAAACTGGGCGAGATCGTCAAGTTCCGCGACCATTACGGCAAGGAGCACGTGATCGAGATCGGCCCCATGCAGACCGACGAGGACGGCAAGACCCACGTTTACCTCAACGTCGATCACCACCAGCGCGTCTTCGAGTTCGAGCCCGAGGCGGTGAAGGGTGGCGAGGTCAAGGCGGCGAAGCTCACCAAGAGCGAGATCGAGGATCTGGCCAAGGCCGGCGACATGCGCGCCCCCTTCAATGCCAACGTCTGCGAGGTCTCGGTGGCCGTCGGCCAGGAGGTCAAGGCCGGCGACCGGCTGGTGATCCTCGAGGCGATGAAGATGCAGACCCCGATCAACAGTCTGGTGGATGGCAAGGTGGAGAAGGTCTCGACCAAGGTGGGTGCCGCGGTGCAGCCGGGCGACGAGCTGGTCAAGGTGACCCCGGCGGCCTGAGACGACCACAAAGTGCGGAAACGGAAAAGGCCCGTGCCGAATGGCGCGGGCCTTTTTTTGTCGGTGCGCGGGAGGGACTATTCGGAGATGGTCAGCACCGAGTTGTCGGTGCCGTAGGGGCTGGCGCAACGGTCTTCGTTGCAGGGGTCGGTCCACCACTGGCCATCCACCACGAAGCGGTATTCGTAGCGGCCCGGTTTGAGCTTGACGCTCTTCTTGTGGGTGCCGTCCTTCATCTTGCGCATCTTGTCCTTGGCGTCGTCCCAGTGATTGAAGTCGCCCACCAGATAGACCGCGGTCGCCTCCGGCGCGGTCAGGGCAAATTCGTGGGAGAGAGGGGCCTTCTTCGCGGTCTTGGCGGTCTTCTTCGGGGCCGATACCTTGGTTGCTGCCATTGTCCTAATCCTCCACTGGGCACAAAGGGTACAAGAGGTCATGGGTGAGCGAGTGACTGCATCCATTGTGGAGGGAAGCGCGGGGAGCTGTCAATGAAAAAAATGTTCGGTTCCGGTCAGGCGAAGGTGAGGCGGTTGAAGCCTCCCTCCGGGTACCAGGGGCGGCTGGCGTCGATGCCGGCAATCTCGATGAGGCAGACCTCCAGCACCAGATAGACCTTGGTGCCCTTGCGGACGCAGGCGGTAATGGTCTCGCCGTGGTGGCCCAGGGCGGCGTGGAGATGGATGCGCGGCTCGTCGCCTTCCCAGTAGATGGAACCGGCGCCCAGGGTTTCCCGCGCCCCGCTGATTGCCTTCCAGACCGGCTCCGGCGGCATGACCGGCTCCCTGGGGCCGGTGACCACCTCGGCCTCCCGCAGGCCGCCCAGGACGAAAAACCAGGCGCAGCGGAGCTGCTCCTTGCGGACGACCTCGGTGAGGCCGGCGAGAAAGTCGTCGCCCTCGTCGAAGCGGATGGTGACCACGCGGTTGATGGTGCCGGTGCGGTACTCCATGGGAAGCCTCCCTGGTCAGGGCCTTTCCTGGCGGATGGCGGCGCGGCGCTGGGCAAGGAGGAGCCGTTCCTGGGCGGTCCGCAATGCCCGGAAGATCTCTTTGCCGTAAGCGGCCTTGCGGTTTCTGGCGTAGCGGGCCGCGGCGGTGCGGATCGTGGCCACGTCGAGTTCCGGCAGCATCCCGAGCGCCTTGTCGATGGCCGGGCTCGGCCATTCCTCGTCGAGCGGCCTCTCTTCGGCCCGCGCCTCGTCGTTGGCCGTAAGCACGTCGGTGATGATCGCCTCGCGCAGCCGTTCCAGTTCGTGGAACTCCTGCTTCTCCTTGAGCTGCGAGCCGCGGCGCTCCTCGAGGAAGGCCAGGAGCGGTGCGGTCTCCTGCTCGCGCAATTCCTTGGCCAGATACTTGACCTGGCGCTTGTACGCCCCGCCTTTCAAGCCCACGGCGGCGAGGATCTCCTCCCGGATGAAGGGCTCGCAGGGCAGCCGCCGGATCTCGGCCGGCGGGAGGTTCGCCAGTTCGTAGGCCAGTTCCTCCACCTGCTTGGCCTGCCTTTTTTTCTCGGATCGGCTGATCTCCATAAGGTCTTCTCGCGGGGAAGGCAGGGTTATGGTATGGCCCGGAGGTGGCGGCCTTTTCTTTCACGGCGCGGCCGCCATTTTGGTTGCCAATCGCCGAACCGCTCTGTAGAATCGCGTTGGATATCGAATGTAGCATCAACCCCAGCTTTTTCAACCCAAAAGGATCGCGACCATGACCGGAAAGCCCTTTACCGTCACCCAGCCGACCCGTATCCGTTTCGGCGTCGATACGATCAACGATCTGCCCGCCCTGGTGAAGGACTTGGGCGGCAAGAAGGTCTTCATGGTGGTCGATCCGGGGCTCAAGGCCGCGGGGCCGGAACTGGTGGAGCGCATCGTGGCCCCGCTCAAGGCGGCGAAGATCCCTGTGGAACTCTACGACAAGGTGGACCCGGAGCCGGGGCTCAAGCTCGCGGACCAGGGCGCGGCCCTGGCCAAGAAGGCGAAGTGCGACTGCGTGGTCGGCGTGGGCGGCGGCTCGGCCATGGACGTGGCCAAGGCGGTGAGCATCCTGCTGACCAACGGCGGCAAGGCCGAGGATTACCTGGGCCTCGGCAAGATCAAGAAGCCGGGGGTGCCGAAGATCATGATCCCCACCACCGCCGGCACCGGCGCCGAGGTGACCTTCACCGCGGTCTTCATCAACGAGAAGACCAAGTCCAAGGGCGGCATGAACGGCGACCCCCTCTATCCGGACGCAGCACTCCTCGATCCGGCGCTGACCGTCTCCATGCCGCCGCGGGTCACCGCCATGACCGGCATCGACGCCCTGACCCACGCTCTCGAGGCCTTTGTCTCCACCCAGGCCCACGCCATCTCCGACATGTACGCCCTGGAGGCGATCGACCTCATCAGCCGCAACCTGCCCATGGCCTATGCCCATGGCGGCAATATCGAGGCCCGTTCCGCCATGCTCATGGGCAGCCTGCTGGCCGGCAAGGCGCTGGCCACCGCCGGCGTCGGCCTGGTGCATGCCATGGCCTATCCGCTGGGCGGCATGTTCGGCATCCCGCACGGCCTGGCCAACGCGGTGCTCCTGCCCTACGTCATGGAGTACAACCTGATCGGCGCGCCGGACAAGTTCGCCCTGCTCGCCGAGGTGATGGGCGCCGACGTGGCCGGGATGCCCACTCGTCAGGCCGCCGAGGCGGCGGTGGATATTGTGTACCAGCTCAACCAGGACGTGGGCATCCCCGCCACCCTGGCCGAACTCAAGATCCCGGCCAAGAAGATCCCGGAGATGGCCAGCATCGCGCTGACCGTGACGCGGCCGGTGGAGAACAACCCCCGCAGGCCGAATCTTCCCGAGGTGGTGGCGATCTACCAGGCCGCCATGCGCGGCTGGGAGCACGACCACCATTGCGACCACTGAGAATGGCAAAAGGCAAAAAGAGCGGCAAAGGGCGTAGGAGCGGCTTCAGCCGCGAAATGTTGCGGACAAACGGAAGAAACGTAGGAGCGGCTTTAGCCGCGAAGATTTGCGGCTCAACGGAAGAAGCGAGGAGAAACGATCATGCCTGGTTTTGAGATATTCGGCGCGGAGGAGAAGAAGGAGATAGGCGAGGTGCTGGAGACAGGCGTGCTGTTCCGCTACGAGTTTCCGGACCAGCGCAGGGGGATCTACAAGGTCCGCGAGTTCGAGGAGAAATTCGCTGCCTATTGCGGGGTCAAGCACGGCCAGGCCGTGACCTCCGGCACCGCCGCGCTCAAAGTCGCCCTGGCGGCCTTGGGCGTCGGCCCAGGCGATGAGGTGATCACCCAGTGCTTCACCTTTGTCGCCACCTGGGAGGCGATCTTCGACGTCGGCGCGGTGCCGGTCTTTGCCGAGGTGGACGAGACGCTCAACCTGGACCCCAAGGATTTGGAGAAGAAAATTACTGCCAAGACCAGGGTGATCATCCCGGTGCACATGATGGGCGCTGCGGCCCGCATCGAGGAGATCAAGGCGATCGCCGACAAACATGGCATTCCGGTCCTTGAGGATACGGCCCAGGCCGCGGGTGCAAGTCTCAATGGCAAGCGGCTCGGATCCTTCGGCGCCTGCGGCACCTTCTCCTTCGACCCGGTGAAGACCATGACCACCGGCGAGGGCGGCATGATCGTCACCAACAGCGAAAAGCTCTGGCGCGACATGAGCGAGTACCACGACCACGGCCACGACCACGTGCCAAACCCCGGCGGCCGCGGCGGCGAGGGGCGGAGCTTCATCGGCTTCAACTACCGGATGATGGAACTCCAGGGCGCCATTGGTCTGGCCCAGCTCGCCAAGCTCGACGGCATCGTGGCGGCCCAGCAGCAGAACAAGGCCGCGATCAAGAAGCTCGTACAGAAGCTCCCCGGTGTCACCTTCCGCACCATCCTGGACGAGAAGGGCGACAACGCCTCCTTCCTCGCCTTCTTTCTGCCCACCAAGGAAAAGGCCCAGGCGGTGAACAAGGTGCTCGCTGAGAACGGCGCCGGCGCGGTCTACTTTGCCAGCAACACCTGGCACTACTATCCCAAGTGGGAGCACCTCCTGGCCGGTTCGACGCTCACCAAGTCCGGTTGGCCCTTCAACGAGGCAGACGGCCGCCGCCGGGTGGTGTACGATCCGGCCGCTCTGCCGCAGTCCGCCGCCATCATGGACCGCCTCCTCGTTTACCCGGTGCCGGTGAAATTGAGTGACGAGCGGCTGGCGCAGATCAGCGCGGCCATCGCCAAGGCAGCCGTTTGTTGACGGCTATGTGGATAACTCATGATTACCAGTTGGAAATTGAGGCAAGGTGGAGTTGGTGGCCGCTTTTCTTCGGGGCGGAAAGTGTTTTTAATTAATTCGTAGGGTGTTGCTTTTGGGAGCGTATGGCTTCAATTCTGCCCATTAACATTGAGGACTTGCTTTATTCCCGCGGCGTGGAATCGTCGCGTATAGAGTTCAAGGCCTCTTGGGATGAGAAGACCGCAGGTGCGCAGGTTATTCGCACTATTTGTGCGTTCGCCAACGATTTTCAGAATTTGAACGGTGGTTATATTGTTGTCGGTGTGGCCGAAGAGGACGGCACAGCAGTGATGCCGCCCAAAGGGCTATCGGCGGTTGAAATTGATGCGGCACAGAAATGGATTCGCGGTCGGTGCAATACCATTGACCCTGTTTATCAACCCGTGCTTTCTCCCGAGTTGGTGGATGGAAAATCTATTTTGGTTATTTGGGCTCCAGGTAGTCAGAACCGGCCACATCAGGCTCCGGAATCTGGCGAGAAAGGGGCATCCCGTAAATTTTATATTCGTCTTGGACCGGAGACGGTGGATGCGGATAAGCGTGCGGAACTGAAAACCCAGTTGATCCAACTTACCGCGAGAATACCCTTCGATGATCGGCGGGCACCGCAGGCAAGTGTATTGGATATCCGTGAAACCAAGGTGCGAGAATTCCTGCATGATGTAGGCAGTGGGTTGGTTGATGAGTCGGATACGCGCACGTTGTATCGAAATTTGCGGATTGCTGAACCCGTGAATGGGCATGATGCTCCGCGCAACGTAGCCTTGTTGTTCTTTAGCCAGAATCCTGAACAATGGTTCCCTGGGGCGCATATCGAGGTGGTGCAGTTTGCGGCTGATGAGTCAGGCAACGTCATTGAGGAGAAAATTTTTGCTCACCGTCCGATACATGAGCAATTGAGGGAGTGTTTGGCATATCTCGAAAATCTTTCCGTTCGGTTGATACAGAAATTGCCGGGACGACCACAAGCCGCTCATTGGGTCAGCTATCCGTCCTTGGCATTGCGAGAGGCGATTGTGAATGCGGTTTATCATCGCTCTTACGATGGCGAACCGGAGCCGATCAAAATTTATCTCTATTCCGATCGAATGGAAATTATCAGTTACCCTGGCCCGGTTCCTGGTATCGAGCAGCAACATTTGGATGGATCAGTGCCTTTGCCGCCAGTTCCTGCCCGCAATCGCCGTATTGGTGAATTTCTCAAAGAGTTGAAACTTGCCGAAGGCAGGGGCACCGGTATCCCAAAGGTCAGACGCGTCATGCAGCAGAATGGCTCGCCCCCGCCACGATTTGATTTTGATGCGGCCCGTAGTTTCTTTAGGGTGACCCTGCCGGCGCATCCTGAATATGAGGCGATCCTGTCGTTGCAGGACGTGGCTAATCTGAAGGCTGTTGGTGATACTGCCGGGGCATTGCAACGATTGAGGGATGCCTATTCCAGAAACCCGGCGACCCTTGGTCTTGCATTGGAACTGGCAAGGGATTTCGTTTCGCGCGATGACGTCCATGCCGCGGAAGCTGTGTATGAGCAGTTTGTGGCTGCCACGTCGGGTGGGGGGAATCCTGCGGCCTTGATTACCTTGATTGCCGGGGCTTACTTGGACAAGGGCCGTCAGCAAGATGCGATTGGGTGGCTGAATAGGCTGCCCCGGCTGGACGCGGTAGAAGATGCGTTTGATGCCGCAATCCAGGAAAAGCGCGCTGGACGTATGGAGCATGCACATCGCTATTTCCAGGCGGCAGGTGAGGCCGTATTGCGCGATGTAAAGGCCTTGCATGAGTTTGCACAAGTGAAAATGAAATTGGCCGAGAAGGCCAGGCCGGATAGTCGTCGCCGTGGCAATCGTGCTGCGTATAACCATTTGCTTGATGAAGCACGGGAAATGCTGCAGCGGGTCGTGCAGATGGAAGCGCCTCGTACTCGTCACGCATGGGCATGGTTTGATCTTGGCCGAGTTTTAAAGTGGCGTCGTATGCCTTTGCCGGAGGTGCGTCACGCGTTTGAACAGGCTATCCAACTGGAGCCTGGAGAGAGTCGCTTCAAGGAAGCGCTGACGCGGTTGGATGAACGCGATGGGGCGTCGGCCGGTCAAGGAAAATAGACCTTGAACCGGTTTGAGTTGCGGGGGGCACCAAGTCTGGCTTTCCACCATCCGGTTCTGCCCGATTCGGGACGAACTGGACGTTTTTGTTGTAGCTTTCCGATATTTTCCAGATAATGGCACAACATGTTTGCCAAGCTGATCACCCCCACCAGCCTTGAGGATTTTGCCGGTTCGACCGTCTTCCGGCGCGGCAGGGAATATTTTGCCGACGGCGCGGTCGGGCCGCTCCGCGTCACGGCCGGGAGGATCGCCGCCCAGGTCGAGGGCACGGAACCGTACCGGGTCGAACTGCTGGCTGCTGATGACGAACTGGACTACTCCTGCACCTGCCCCCACGCCGCGGATGGTTATTTCTGCAAACACTGCGTGGCGGTGGGGCTGGCATGGCTGGATGAACAGGGAGATGGTGGCCGGAAGAAAGCCACAGCGCCGGGCAAAAAGAAGAAACGCGACCCGTGGCGCGATATCCGGGAGTATCTGGCCGCGCAGCCGCAGGATGGCCTGATCGAACTGTTGCTCAAGGTGGCGGAACGGGACGACCGGCTGTATCAATCCCTGCTGCTCAAGGCCGAGCGCAGCGGCGGGGATGTGGCCGTCGCCTTCCGCCGGGCCATTGATGAGGCCACCCGTATTGATGATTTTCTCGACTGGCGGGAGGCCGGTTCTTTTGCCGACACTATCGACGAGGTGGTGGATCCCCTGGCGGAACTGCTCAAGCCCGATACCGCCGCCGTGCTGGCGGAACTGGCGGAATATGCCATCGAGCGGGTGGAGAGGGCGCTGGGGCAGATCGATGACTCCAACGGCAGCGTGGGCGACGTGGTACGCACCCTTGGGGAGTTGCACCGCAAGGCCTGCGCCATGGCCCGGCCGGAACCGATCGACCTGGCCGGGCGGCTCTTCCGCCTGGAAATGACCTTGCCGATCGGGGTGTGCAGCTTCAGTGCCACCACCTACCGCGACGTTTTGGGCAAAGAGGGTTTGCGGCGCTACCGGGAACTGGCGGAGAGCGAGTGGAGCAAAATCAGCCCCCGGCAGCAGCGCGACAGTGAGTTCGACAGCCATCGCTTCCGGATCACGCAGATCATGGAGCAACTGGCCAAAGCGAGCGGCGACATCGATGCCCTGGTGGCGATCAAGGCCCGTGATCTCTCCTGGGGCTACGATTATCTGGCGATTGCCGAGATTCTGCACGGGGCGGGCCGTGAGGATGAGGCGCTGGAGTGGGCCGAGCGCGGCCTTGCGGCATTCCCGAACCGGCCGGACAACCGGTTGCGGGATTTCCTGGCAGCGGCCTACCTCAAGCGTAAGCGCGACGACGAAGCCCTGCGCCTGATCTGGGTGCAGTTCGAGGAACGGCCGTGCCTCGAATACTATCGGAAATTGCACGAGGTTGCCAAATGCCTCGGCATCTGGCCTGCTCAGCGCGACCGGGCGCTGGCGCTGATCGCTCGGGTCACCGCACGGGAGGCTATGAAACCGGGCCTCTGGAAATCGAGGCCGTCGGTGCCGAACCAGTCGTTGCGGCTGGAAATCGCCCTGTGGGAGAAGGATCTTGATGCTTCCTGGGCCGCTGCCCAGGAAGGGGTCTGCGACCGAGATCTGCTGATTACCCTGGCCAACAAGCTGGAGCCGTCCCGGCTCGATGATGCCGTTGCCCTCTACCGCCGGGTGGTACCGCCCATTGTCGAGCAGACCAACAACAGCGCCTACGAGGAGGCAACCAAGCTGGTGCGCAGAATAGGCAAGCTCATGCACGGCCAGAAACGCGGCAGCGAGTTTGCCGAATACCTTGCGGAACTGCGGGTACGGTTCAAGGCCAAACGGAATTTCATCAAGCTGCTGGATGGGGTGGGGCGGGGGCGCTGACCGCTTCCGTGTCTTTTGGCGAAGGAGGCGAGGGCCTTTCCCTTTGTCCCTTTCAAATATCCAGGGCAAAGCGGATCCCCCGCCCGACGGCGGCTATCTTGGCCGGCGGCAGGGTGGTGAACAGGGCGCCGATTGTTCCGTGTCCCATTCATTCCCCCATGCCTGCTCGGTTTCCCAGGCGGAAAATTCGTCGGCAGTGGTTGGGTGCTGTTCGTAGCCTTCGCGGTGCCTGTGTTCCAGTTGCTTGACGCCGCGTCGGCCAGCACCTGGTCCGATTGCCGGTGGCCCTGGGGCCGGATCATGTTCCGTTCTTTCTTTTTCCGGATCAGCCATAGCTTGTTTTATCCTTCGTGGCGTACCGCTCGGGAACATTTTTTTGCATATACTGCAAAACATACGTGCTTTATCGGGCAACAGTGCTTTGTTCAGGGACAATCAGGGATGGCCTGCGTCCGAGAGATGCGGAGCATTCCGAATGGGATCGGCCGGCCTACGGAAAATAGACATCAAACCGGCTTGATTTGCCGGGCAGCACCAAATCCGGCTCCCGGTCGTCGAGCGGCGGCGCCAGGCGGGGGCGTTTGACCACCACCCGTTTGGCGCCGCTGGCAAGGGCCGCGCGGAACACAAGATGCGCATCCTGGTCGTCGCCGACAACGGCGCGGAGGATGCGCATCTCCTTTTTGGCCAGGGCGTTCTTCTCGCGGTGGGGGTACATGGGGTCGAGGTAGATCACCTCGGGTTTGTTCCTGGTGAGCCCCTCAAGGAACTTCCGGCTGTCGCCCAGGGTGAGCGTAAGTCGCCGGCGGATGAGGGGGCCGATCTCCTTGTCGGCCATGGCGCGTTTGATGCCGTCTTCAAGGAGGGCGAAGATCACCGGCGAGCGCTCCATCATCTGCACCTGGCAGCCGAGGCAGGCAAGGACAAAGCTGTCGCCGCCCAGGCCCGCGGTGGCATCGAAGATCGTGGGCAGGTTCTTGCCCCGCAGCCCCACGGCCTTGGCCACGGCCTGGTCCCGGCCGCCGCCGTGTTTGCGCCGGTACTGGGCCGCCCCGACCAGGAAGTCGGTAAAGATCGGCCCTGGCGCCCCCTTGCCGGTCTGGCGCAGTTCGAGCCGCTGTTCGGTCACCGTGAGCAGGTGGCGGAACTCCTCGCCCGCTCCCTCGGCCAGCGGCAGGCGGAAGACCTCGGCGAGCTGCCTGGCCCGGGAGACGAGCCCCGGCTGTTCGCAGGCAATGGCCACGATGTGGTTGGCAGGATCGGCCATGGGCAGGAAGGTGGCGATTTTCTCGGAAATGGGGTATAAAAACTCGTTTTGCGGGCAAGGACGCCCTTTTCCCATACCATCGAACCGCAGTCGAGGCAACCATGGATTCGCTCCATAAAGCGCCGCCCAAGGTGGTGGCGATCATCCCGGCCCGCTATCATTCAAGCCGTTTCGAGGGCAAGCCCCTGGCCCACATCATGGGCCGGCCGATGATCGAGCATGTCTATACCCGGGCCGCCAAGGTACCCCTCATCGCCCGCACGGTGGTGGCCACCGACGACGAGCGCATCGCCGAGTGCGTGCGCGCTTTCGGCGGCGAGGTGGTGATGACCCGGCCCGATCACCTCTCCGGCACGGACCGCCTGGCCGAGGCCGCGAGCCTCCTCGACATCGCCGAGCAGGACGTGGTGGTGAACATCCAGGGCGATCAGCCCCTCTTCGATGCCGCCGTGGTTTCCCAGGTGGCTTCTCCGCTCCTGGACGACCCCGGCCTGCCCATGGCGACCCTGATCTACCAGATCGTGCGGCCCGAGGAGATCGTTGACCCCAACCACGTGAAGACCGTCTTCGACCGCCACGGCAATGCCCTCTATTTTTCCCGCTCCACCATCCCCTATCTCCGTAATCCCGAGGAGGGGGTGCCGGCCTACTACAAGCACCTCGGCTTCTATGCCTACCGCAAGGGATTTTTGCTCACCTTTGTCGGTCTGCCGGAAGGGGAGTGGGAGCGGTGCGAGAAGCTGGAACAGCTGCGGGCCCTGGAGTACGGCTACACCATCCGCGTGGTCCTCACGGAGCACGACTCGGTGGAGGTGGATACCCCCAAGGATCTTTTGCGGGTGGAGGAGCTGATCCGGGCCGGGGCAGAGTAGCCCGGCAGCAACCACGTGTTCAGGAATCTCAAGATTCATTCGATACGTACAGCAAGGAGTATTTCATGAAGCGCAACAAGATCACCATCATCGGCTCCGGCAACGTCGGGGCCACCGCGGCCCACTGGGCCCTCACCCGCCGTCTGGGCGACGTGGTCCTCCTCGACGTGGTGGAGGGGGTTCCCCAGGGCAAGGCCCTCGACCTTCTCCAGTCCGGCCCGGTGGACGGCTTTTCCTGCCGGATCATGGGCAGCAACGATTACGCCGATTCGGCCAACTCCGACGTGGTGATCGTCACCGCCGGCCTGGCCCGCAAGCCCGGCATGAGCCGCGACGATCTCTTGGCCAAGAACGTGGCCATCGTCAAATCCTGCGCCGAGCAGGCGGCGAAGCACTCGCCCAACGCGGTGCTCATCGTGGTCACGAACCCCATCGACGCCATGGTCTATACCGCCTTCAAGGTGGCGGGCTTCCCGAAGGAGCGGGTGATCGGCATGGCCGGCGTGCTCGACTCGGCGCGCTACCGCACCTTCATTGCCGAGGAGCTGGGGGTGGCGGCGCGGGACGTCAATGCCATGGTCATGGGCATCCACGGCGACAACATGCTGCCCCTGGTGCGGTTGGCCAACGTGGCGGGCATCCCGGTGAGCGACCTCATTTCCCCTGAGCGGATCGCCGCCATTGTCCACCGCACCCAGCACGGCGGCGCCGAGATCGTCAACCACCTCAAGACCGGCAGCGCCTTCTACACGCCGGGTCTGGCCGCCGTGGAGATGGCCGAGGCGGTGCTCACCGACTCAAAAAGGGTCTTGCCCTGCGCTGCTTATGTGGAAGGCGAGTTCGGTTTCTCCGGCTGCTTCCTGGGCGTGCCGGTGGTCCTGGGCGCTCGCGGGGTGGAGCGGATTGTGGAGTTCCCGCTCACCGCCGAGGAGAAGACGGCCATGGCCGCCTCCGAGGCAGCGGTACGGAAACAGATGGCCGACACCGGACTGTGATATGATGGGGTGAACACCGGGGCGCGGTTGCGCCCCGGTGACCTTGTGGTGCAACAGAACCAGGGGGGTGGGGTGACAGGGGAAGCGACAGTGAATGCGGCACTGGAGGCGATGCGGCTGGCCAGCTTCGGCCCGCTCGATCTCCTGCCCCATGCCGAGATGCCGGAGAAACTCCTGGCCCTGGCGCTGGCCGGGCCGCCGGGAGGGCCTGCCGGTGTGGTTTCCCAGCTTGGCGATCTGGCCCAGGCGCTGAACTCGGTGGCCACCGACAACGTCCGGGTGGTGGTCTTCGGCGGCGGTACGGGCCTTTCCAACGTCATCGGCGGCGACAGCCGCAACCCCGAGTGGCCCCGCGCCCCCTTTCTCGGCCTCAAAAGCCTCTTTCCCCGAACCCGGGCCATTGTCTGCGTCACCGACGACGGCGGTTCCACCGGCGAACTGCTCAAGGAGCTGCCCCTCATCGCCATCGGCGACCTGCGCCACGTCCTCCTCTCGGCGGTGCAGAAAACCAAGCTCCAGAAACAGTACGACCTCACCGACCAGGAGGCCACCAGGGTCGCGGCGAATCTCCATGCCCTCTTCAACCACCGTTTCGGCGGGCCGGTTGCCACGGTGGAGGAGCTGCTGGCCGGCTGCGCGGTGCGCCTCGACGACCTGCCCGAGTTCCTGGGCCGCTCCCTTCACTGGCTGCTCCACGAGGTCTGCACCAACCCGCTCCTTCAGGGGCAACTGGCGCACCCCCATTGCCTCGGCAACCTGCTGGTGGTGGCCGCCATCTACCAGCAGGGCGGCGGCGACGCCGTTGCCGCGGTGCCGCCAAGGGCGATCACCGGCGGCCTCCATTTCCTGGCCGATCTCCTCGGGGCCAACGGCGATGCGGTGCTGCCCTGCACCACCACCCCGGCCCAACTGAAGATCCTCTACGACAACGGGGTGCTGGTGGCCGGGGAGCACAAGTCGAGCCAGGCGCGCCGCCACTGCGCGGTGGACCGGGTCTTCGTCGAGTTTGCCGGCGAGCCCGAGGTGCCGGCCGAGGTGGTCGCGGCCATCGAGGAGGCCGACATCATCCTCTTCGCGCCGGGCAGCTTGTTCACCAGCATCGTGCCGATCCTCCAGGTGCCGGGAATCGCCGAGGCGATCCGCGCCAACCGCGCGGCCCTCAAGGTGCTCATCTCGAACCTCTGGGTCCAGGCCGGCGAGACCGACCTGATCCTGGGCGATCCGGAGCGCCGCTTCCACGTCTCCGACCTGCTCCTCGCCTACCAGCGCAACATTCCGGGCGGCATCGCGGGACTTTTCGAGCAGGTGATGGTCATGGGGCTGCAGGATATCCCCGGTTCCATCCTCCAGAACTATGCCCTGGAAAACAAGGTGCCCATCTACCTCGATCGGGAGCGGGTCCGGCACTTGGGTTTCGTGCCCATGGAGGCGGCCATCTACTCCCAGCACGACATCGACCGCCGCCGGGTGATCCAGCACGACCCGGCCTCGGTGGCCAGGGCGGTCCGGACCCTGTGGGGATGCCGCGCCCTGTTCGCCAGCGGCAACGGCAAACCCGGCCTGCCGCAGCCCCCTGCCCGGGCACTGTTGCTCAACCCACGGCGCCAGACCCCGAGCCAGCGCTTTGCCGCCATGGCGGCCCGGCTGGAGCAACTCGCGATTCCGGCGGCCATCCGCGGGCAGATCCTCAAGATCCTCTGGCACCACTGGGACATCCTGGCGGAGCATCTGGACTATCTGGCCGGCGTGGTGCTGATCCCGCCCGAGGAGTGGGCCCGCTGCCAGGAGTGGGACAACGTCTTTTCCTTCTACGACCCGGCGGACCGCCTGATGAAGATCCGGGCCGACGTGGCCGAGGATGGCGAACAGTTCGAGGCGGCCTTCCTGGTGGCCCTTGGCCAGTCGCTGCTCGGCGACTATGCCGCGGTCAAGGAGAAGGTGCCGGTGCTGCTGCACGGTGAATCGGTGGGGTACATCTATCAGGTGACCCTGCGGGAGGAGGGAAGCCGCCGCGGCTTCTTTACCGTGGCGGAATTGAGCGACTACCTTACCCTGGCCCGGATGCGGCAGTCCTCCTGCAACCCGTTTCTCTTCACCCGGGTGGTGAACAGCAGCGAGGGCTTTACCCCGCCCGGCCTGCTCTTTGGCCTCACCTATGCCTGGTATCTCGACAACCGTCTCGCCGTGAACGTGGAGTACAAGATGTCCATCGTCAACGCCGAGACCTCCGATCTGGTGCCGGAGCAGATCCGCATCGCCCGGCGCCGCCAGACCCTGATCGACTTCTTCCGCACCGTGGTCTTCCGCTACGACTGGTCGGCGTGAACGTTCCGGGGAGTCGGTGGGGCGCCCATCTCACAGGACGTTGCAAAAGTCAGCCCTGACCTTTGCGAGTTCCCACAATTTCCGCGAGGTGCGAACCCGCGGAATTGGTGCCCCACCCCCGGGCCGCACGCAGGCCGCCGAAAAACATGCCCAGCCTCCTCACCCCAAGATGTCAGGATCAATCCTGCACGTGGCGGATGGCATCCATGTGGTGGTGGAGGATGCGGACGACGAGAATGTTGTCCCTGGCGAGAGGTTTGTAGAAGATCGGGTGGCTTTTGTGGGGAAATCGCCGGTATCCCGGCCGTATCTCCCCGGCGGAACGGCCTGCTTCCGGATTGTCGCCGAGGAGTTCCAGGCAGCGAGTTAGTGACGTGTAGGAGCTTTCCGTTTGTTGGAGGCCAAACTCGGCCAGGGATTGCTCCAGGAGTTCCGCGATATCCCGGGCTGCGGCATTTGAAAGCTTATACGTCAAGACCGTGCCGTGTCTTGACGTTTTGCCAGACCTCGCCGGCCGTGCGTTCGGAAACGCCACTTTTTTCTCCGGCGATGAGGGCCTTGATCAGGATTTTGCGTTTGTCCTGATACTCCTGCTCGCGCCGGATCAGATCGCGGACGTAATCGCTGGCGTTGCTGTAGCGGCCTGTTTTGACCTGGCTTTCCACCCAGGCCTTCATGGGGTCGGGCAGGGAAACATTCATGGTTGCCATGGCAGCACCTCCTGCCCAATAATTGTTCTTTTGGCAATCTTTGTCAGTGGAGACGTGTTGTCACGGAATACAAGATGTCCATCGTCAGCGCCGAGTCCTTCGACTTGGTGCCGGAACAGACCCGCATCGCCCGCGGTGCCGCCAGACTCTGATCGACTTCTTCCGCTGCAACTGGCAGCCGTAACGGCAACCTCGATGGCGCACGGGAGATCGAGCGCCTCACCCCTTCTGCCTCGTCAGAGGATCATTCGCGTTTCGGCTGAGAAGAACGTTCCGCGGTGAATCGCTCCTCCGGTTCCGTGTAGGCGTCGTGGAGGATATCGAGCCGGGGGTTGTAAACCCCGGTGTGGATCTCCATCAGTCCCAGCAGGGTGTGGAAGAGGTTGTCGTGCGAGAATTCCCCCTGTGCCTGTTGTTTGAGAATCTTTTGCTTGACCTCTGCCCGGAAGTGGTTGCCGAGCCAGAGGATGGTCGGGATGTGCGTCTGCGCCTCGGGCGCCACCACGTAGGGCATGCCGTGCAGATAGACCCCCAGTTCGCCGAGGGATTCGCCATGGTCGCCCATGTAGAGCATGGCGGTCTCGAACCGTTTGTCGTTCTTTTTGAGCAGCGCGATGACCTTGCTCAGGAAATAGTCGGTGTAGAGGATGGCGTTGTCGTAGGCGTTGCCGATCTCTTCCGGCGTGCACTGGTCGAGCTGGTTGGTCCGGCAGACCGGGCCGAAGCGCTCGAATTCCTTGGGGTAGCGCTTGAAGTAGGCAGGGCCGTGGTTGCCCATCTGGTGGAGAACGATGAGGATGTCTCCCTTCTTGTGGGCGTCGATGTATTCCTGCAACCCCACCAGCATGCCCTCGTCGCGGCACTCCACGTCGCAGACCGGGTTTTTGGCCGGGCCCTGGAAATCCTCGTAGGGGACGCGCAGGGCCACCCCCTTGGAGTCGGAGTTGTTGTCCCGCCAGAGGATGTTCACCCCGGCCCGCTGGGCGATGTCGAGGATGTTCTCCCTGGCCTTGGCCTTTTTGTTGCTGAAGCCGTGGTGGGAGAGGTTCGAGAACATGCAGGGCACCGAGGTGGCGGTGGAGGTGTCGCAGGCCTGCACGTGGGGGTAGAAGACCACCTCTTCCCGGCCGAGCAGGGGATTGGTCTCGCGGCCATAACCGTTGAGGGAGAAACGGTCGGCCCTGGCCGCCTCGCCCACCACGACGACGATCAGTTCCCGTTCCGTGTCGGCGGCCGGGATCTGCGCGTCGGTGCCGATGGGCTCGATGGGCGCGGGGGGGTCGGCAAAGCTTCGTTTGAGGTATTTGTGCACCGAGTAGAGGGGGTAGATCGGGTTGCTGTGCCAGCGCAGATCTTCGTGCTCCCGGAAGAAGGAGGCATAGAAGCGGCTGCAGAGGAGGAGCTGGGAGAGGATGAGCAGCAGGCAGAGGCCGAGCAGCTTGAAGCGGGAGAGGAGTTCGCGGCTCCAGGGCTGCCGGCGGAGGGGAAAGAGCAGGAGCAGCGCCGCCGGAACGAGGCCGAGGAAGAGGAGGTAGAGGAGGAGCTTCAGGGAGACGAGGTCCATTGCCTCCCGCGTGTTGGTTTGCAGGACATTCTGGACCATGAGGTGGTCGATGACCACGTGGTAGTTGTTCATGAAGTAGCTGTTGCCCGCGGCGAGCAGGAGCAGCAGGGCGAGAAGCGGCTTGGCCAGGGGGCGCCAGGCGATAAGGCCGAGGAAGAGGGTGATGGCCGCGGTGACCCCGAGGGTCAGCGAGGCGAGGTAGAGGAAATTTTTCCCCTCTGCCACCGGGTAGACCGCGACCACGTTGCGGAAAAAGGCGGTGTTGTCGAAAAGAACCAGGAAGATGGCCGTGGCCAGGATCAGCTGGTTGGTGGTGCATTGTTTCGGCATGGCGATATTCGGCTGGTGGGATATGGAAAGGGGCCGGGCTCCCTTTGGCGGGGCGCGGCCTCCGGTGATAAGGGGCATTGTCTCTCGTCAGGGGCAATTATAAGCCCATGCCGTGGAATTGCCACGGTTATTTCTGCTACACCCCGCGGTTCCGCCCCGGCCAGAGCAGGGTGTGGAGCTGGAGCTGGAGGCGGACCGCCAGCCCGTCGGCAAGGAGCCATTGGGCGAGGTCGGCAGGGGGGAGTTCCGCCACCACCGGC
>JBFLYY010000220.1:0-13234 GCA_040756495.1 Thermodesulfobacteriota bacterium
TGCTCCCTGGCCAGCCCGAGCAGAAAGTCGGCCCCTACCATGTCGATGAAATTGATGCCCGAGGCCACCAGCAGCAGGTGCTTCTGCTCCGGGTGCGCCTGCCGGAAGGCGTGCAGCCTCTCCTCCACGTGGTTGACGGCCCCGAAGAAGAGGGAGCCGTCGATGCGGACGATCTTGAACTGCGGGCACTCCGGCAGCCGCGGGTCGGTGGTGAAGGCGCGCATGGCATCCCGCGGGTCCGGCACCCGGGGGAGCACGCTGGGGTGCGAGGTGCGGTTCAGGTAGAGGATCAGCGAGAGCAGCACGCCGAGGAAGATGGCGAATTCCAGCTCCAGAAAGAGGGTGGCGAAGAAGGTGGTGGCCAGGATCACCGACTCGTTCCGGCTGGTGCGGAGAATCCGCCGGATGTGGTGGAAGTCGATGAGCCCCCACGCCACCAGGAAGAGGATGCCGGCCATGGCGGCATTGGGCAGGTAGGCGGCATAGGGCGCCACCAGGAGCACCACCCCCATCAGCAGGCCGCCGGCAAAGACCGCGGCCAGCGGCGTCTTGGCCCCGGCCTGGAAATTGAGGGCGCTGCGGTTGAAGGAACCGGTGGCCACGTAGCCGGAAAAGAAGCTGCCGGCGATGTTGGAAAGCCCCTGGCCGATGAACTCCTGGTTGCCGTCGAGATGCTGGCCGGAGCGCACCGCCAGCGAGCGGGCGATGGAAACCGCCTCGGTGAGCACGAAAAGGGTGGTGGCCAGGGCCGCCGGCGCCAGCATCCGGATATTCGCGAGCGAGAGGTCCGGCACCGAAAGAGGCGGCAACGAGGCGGGCAGCACGCCCACCACATCGATCTCGGTGACCTCGGCCCCCAGCTGCCTGGTCAGGGCAAAGGCCGCAAGCGACCCCACCAGCATGGAGACGATCATGTAGGGTATCTTGGGCAGGAAGCGTTTGACCAGGAGGCCGGCGACCATGGTGACCACCCCCACCGCCAGGATGGAGGGGTTGATCTCGGCCCACTGGCTAATGACGGTATGGACAACCTGGTGCGGGTGGCTGCCGCGCGGAATGGCGAGCCCGAAAAAGTGTTTGAACTGGCTCACGGCGATGAGGATGGCCGCGCCGGCGGTGAACCCCACCACCACCGAGTGCGAGATGAAATTGACCAGCGAACCGAGGCGCGCGAGCCCCATGACGAGCTGGATGAGGCCGACCATGATGGTCAGCGTCAGGGCCAGTTCCACATACTGCATGGTTCCCGGCGCGGCATGGAGGCTCAATGTCGAGAAGAGCACCAGCGAGGCGGCGGTGGTGGGGCCGGAGACCAGATGCCAGGAGGAACCGAACAGGGCCGCGACAACCGCCGGCACCATGCCGGCGTAGAGGCCGTATTCCGGCGGCATGCCGGCGATGGTGGCAAAGGCCACCCCCTGGGGCAGGGCGACGATCGCGCCGGTGAGGCCGGCCACCAGGTCGTCGCGAAAGGTTTTCGGCGTGACCAGCGGCCACCAGTTGCGGAAGGGCAGCATCACCGCCCGCCAGCCATGACAATCGACCTCACGGGATTGCGCGTGCATCGTCACCACCTCGACAGTCGAAGAAAGAGGGGCGTCCGGCCCAGCGGCAAGAGGGACCGGACCAGGCGTCCTTTCCCATCATGGCACGTCCGACGCCGGGATGCCAAGGTGCTTTTCCCGGAACTCCTCTTTTTTCTGCGCTCGCCCCTTGCCATTTTCCCCGTGGCGATTCCCGGCGTGCCATGATACCTATGGAAAGGAAGACCGACCAGGCGAGGGGAAGGAGAGACCATGCGAGTTGCCAACATCTACGAGGGGCTTGCCGCCGGGATGGCGGAGGAGACCTTCGAGGCCATCCTCCGGCAGGGAGACCTGCGGCTCGAACGCATCGTCTCAAAAGGCCACGCCACCCCGGCCGGAGAGTGGTACGATCAGGAGAGCGACGAGTGGGTGCTCCTCCTTGCCGGCAGCGCCGGCCTCCTCGTCGAGGGCGAGGGGAAGACCATCGTCCTCGGGCCGGGCGACCACCTCCTCCTCCCGGCCCACTGCCGCCACCGGGTGGAGTGGACCGACCCCGCCACCGAAACCGTCTGGCTCGCCCTCCATTACCGCGCCCAGGAGTGACGCCGCCCGGCTGCCATGGAAAATTTCGTCCTCACCATCGCCTTCCTCTCGATCGGCATGGGGCTTAAAAGGCTGCCCGACTTCCCGCGCGAGGGCGGCAGCGTGCTCAACCTCTTTGTCATCCATGTGGCGCTGCCGGCCCTGGTGCTGCTGAAGATCCCGGAACTGACCCTCTCCCGCGAGCTTCTGATTCCGGCGCTCATGCCGTGGGCCATGCTCTTCCTCTGGGCCGCGTTCCTTCTCCTTCTTGCCTGCTTCTTCGGCTGGTCGCGCCCGATCACCGGCTGCCTCCTCCTGCTGGTGCCGCTGGGCAACACCTCCTTTCTCGGCATCCCCATGGTCTCCGCCTTTTTCGGCCAGGAGGCGGTGCCCTACGCCGTGCTCTACGACCAGCTCGGCTCCTTCCTGGGGCTGGCCACCTACGGCTCGCTGGTCATCGCTCTTTACGGCAACGGCCCGGAACGGCCGACGCCCGCCGGGGTGGCCAGGAAGATCCTCCTTTTCCCGCCCTTTCTCGCCCTGCTTGCCGCGCTCTTCTTTTCGCGCCTGGCCTGGCCGGCGCTGCTCACCGCCCTGCTCAAAGCCCTGGCCGCCACCCTGGTGCCGGTGGTGATGATCGCCGTGGGCTTCCAGTTCACCCTGAAGCTGGAGCGGGAAACGCTGACCCCGCTGGGCCTCGGCCTCGCGATCAAGCTCGTGGCCGCGCCGCTGCTGGCCCTGGCCCTCTGCCGCCTTTTCGGTTTCAACGGCGAGCCCGCCAGGGTCGCGATCTTCGAAGCGGGCATGCCGCCCATGGTCTCGGCAGGCGCCCTGGCGATCCTGGCGGAGCTTTCGCCGCCGCTCACCGCCGCCCTGGTGGGCCTTGGCCTTGTCGCAAGCTTCGCCACCCTGCCCCTCCTCTACCAACTGCTGTAGCCGGCAACATCCAAGGAGCCTTATGGAACGTCTGGAAGAGCTGATCGAACGGATCAAGAAGCTGGAAAAGGAACTCGCCAGCGAGATCCAGAAGAAGGAGGAGGAATTCTTCTACACCATCCGCGGCCGCAAGGTGCTCTTCGAGCAGGAGGTGAAGCGGCGCCACAGGCAATATGCCACCAGGCTCGCGCCCTACCTCGCCACCGCCACCCTCTTCAACCTCCTCACCGCGCCGGTGATCTGGTCCTGCCTCCTGCCCGCCCTGCTCCTCGACCTTACGGTCACCATCTACCACGCGGTCTGCTTCCCGGTTTACGGCATCCCCAGGGTGCGACGCAGCGACTACATCGTCGTGGACCGCCACGCCCTGCGCTACCTGAACCTGATCGAGAAGATCAACTGCGCCTACTGCGGCTACTTCAACGGCCTCATCTCCTACGTGCAGGAAATCGCCGCCCGCACCGAGCAGTACTGGTGCCCGATCAAGCATGCCCGAAAGATCGCCGCCATCCACAGCCGCTACGGCAAATTTCTCGAATACGGGGATGCCGAGGGATACAGGAAGCGGCTGGAACGGCTGCGTCAGGACTTCGACGACCTCAAAAACGAGGGCTAGCGGCATGACCACCGTCGTCATCTTCTGCATCACCTACGGGGGCGTGGCCATGGGCCGCATACCGGGGCTGATGCTCGACCGCACCGGCATCGCGCTCCTGGGCGCCATCGCCATGGTGGCAAGCGGCGCGGTGCCTCTGCCCGAGGCGATTTCCGCCATCGATCTGCCCACCATCCTCCTGCTCTACGCCCTGATGGTGGTCTCGGCCCAACTCCGGCTCGGCGGCTTCTACACCTGGGTGGCGCTCCGGAGCGCCCGGCTGGTCGGCCGGCCCGACCTGCTGCTCGCCGCGGTGATGGGGCTGGCCGCGCTCCTCTCGGCCCTCCTGGCCAACGACATCATCTGCCTCGCCTTCACCCCGGTGCTCTGCGCCACCCTGCTCGCTGCGGGCCGCAAGCCGCTGCCCTATCTCATCGGCCTGGCGGTGGCGAGCAACATCGGCTCCGCCGCCACCATCATCGGCAACCCGCAGAACATGCTGATCGGCCAGGTGGGCCGCCTCGACTTCGGCGCCTTCCTTCTCTGGTGCGCCCCGCCCAGCGTGCTGGCGCTCGTCGGCGCCTATTTCCTCATCCGCCGGAACTACCGCGAAACACTTCTGGCCCGCCCGACGAACCCGCCGACACCCCATGCCGCAGCGTGGCCCGCCTTCAATCCCTGGCAGAGCGGCAAGGGCCTCATCGCCACGGGCCTCCTGGTGCTGCTCTTCTTCACCGCCATCCCCCGCGAACTCGCGGCCATCACCGTGGCCGGCGTGCTCTTGTGCAGCCGCCGCATGCACTCCCGCCAGATCCTCGAACTGGTGGACTGGCACCTCATCACCCTCTTCTGCGCCCTCTTCATCGTCATCCACGGCATCGGCAGCCAGGGGCTGCCGGCCCGGCTCGTCGAAACCCTGGCCGGTTACGGCATCGATCCTGCGGCCCCCCTGCTGCTCACCGGGATTGCCACGATCCTGAGCAATCTGGTGAGCAACGTGCCGGCGGCGATGCTCCTCATCCGCTTCCTCGACCCGGGCCAGCCCGCGCAATGGTACACCCTGGCCGTGGCCAGCACCTTTGCCGGCAACCTCCTGGTGATCGGCAGCATCGCCAACCTGATCGTCATCGAACAGGCGCACCCCTTCGGGGTCGAGATCACCTTCCGCGAGCACGCCCGAATCGGCGTGCCGGTGACGCTTCTCTCCCTGCTGCTTCTGCTGGGCTGGCTGACTTGTCTGGGAATCGGCTGATCAGGCGGCGCTGCTGACGGCGGATTTGTCGCCATGCAGCTTGGCGCCCGCCTTGGCCTTGCGGTGATACTGCACCACCGTCTCGGCCAGGGTTTTGGCATGGAAGGGTTTCAGGACATAGCCCTGGATACCGAGCCGCATGCAGGCAACGATCTCGTTCTTGGCCGCCACGGAACTCACCATGATGATGGTGGTCCGCTGGTCGTCCAGGGTGGTGCGGATCTCCTGCAAGACCTGAAAACCGTTCATGTGCGGCATCATGATGTCGAGGAGGATGATGTCGGGCCGGAAGCGCTTGTACTCGATCAGGGCGTCCTCGCCGTTGGCCACGGCGCGCAGTTCGAAGCGTTGCTCGTCCCTGAGCCCGACCTGGATGAGTTTCCGCGTGACCTCTTCGTCCTCGACCGCAAGAACCTTGAGTGGTGCCATATCCGTATGTCCGCCCCGCAAGGAATGGAATAGCCAACAGGGAAAGTTCGCACTATAACAAAACCAGAAACCGCTTTCATCCTGGAAATTATTTTTGAGACCCCCCATGTTCTCCCTGCCCAATCTTCTGAGCCTCTTCCGGATCGTGTCGGCGCCGCTCCTGCTGCTTGCGGCCTGGTACGGCCGGCACGGCCTGTTCCTGCTCCTCTTTGTCGCGGCCCTCGTCAGCGACGCCCTGGACGGCTTTGTTGCCCGCCGCTGCGGCCAGGTGACCGATCTGGGCGGCCGGCTCGACAGCTGGGGCGACTTTGTCCTCTATTGCGCCGCGCCGCCCGCGATCTGGTGGCTCTGGCCCGGGGTGATCCGGCAGGAATGGGAATGGGTGCTGCTGGCGCTCGCCTCCTTTTACCTGCCGGTCGCTATCGGCTTTCTCAGGTTCCGCAAGCTCACCAGCTACCACACCTGGGGCTCCAAGGCCGCCGCGGTGGCCCTGGGAATGGCCACCCCGCTCTTGCTCGTGGGCGGCCCGGCCTGGCCCTTCCGGCTGGCAATCCTCATCCTGGCCCTCTCCGCCACGGAGGAAGTCGCCATCACCCTCGTTCTGCCGCGCCTTCAGGACAACCTCCCCTCCCTTCGCCATGCCTGGCGCCTGCGGCAGGAGGCAGGACCATGAAACGCGAACAGCGGACCATCCTCGCCTGGTGCCTCTACGACTGGGGCAACTCCGCCTTCACCACCCTGGTGGTCACCTTCATCTACGCCACCTACTTCAGCCAGGCCATGGCCCCCTCTCCCGAGGCCGGCACGGTGCTCTGGTCCAGGGCCATGGGAGCGAGCGCCCTTGCCATCGCCCTCCTCTCGCCATTCCTCGGAGCCGTGGCCGACCGCGGCGGGCAGAGGCGGCGGGCGCTCGCCATCGCCACCCTGCTCTCTATCGCCTGCACCGTCGCGCTGACCTTCGTGGCGCCGGGCCGGCCGCTCACCATCCCCCTGGCCCTCGCCCTCTTTGTCGGCGCCAACACCGCCTACGAGATCGGCATCGTCTTCTACAACGCCTACCTGCCGGAACTCGCGCCGCCGGAAAAAAGCGGCCGGGTCTCCGGCTACGGCTGGGGATTGGGCTACGTGGGCGGCATCCTCTGCCTTGTCCTGGCCCTGGTTCTCCTGGTGGGGAACGCGCCGCTCCTGGCCCTGCCGCGCGAGGCCGGGTTCCACGTGCGGGCCACCAATCTCCTCGCCGCCCTCTGGTTCTGCCTCTTCAGCCTCCCCTTCCTCTTCATGGCGCCGCCGGAACGCACGCCGCCTCGTCCGGTGCGCATGGCCGAGGCATTGCACGATCTTGCCGCCACCTTCCGTTCGCTGCGCCAGTTCCGCCAGGTGATGCGCTTTCTCCTCGCCCACCTCATCTACAACGACGGCCTCATCACCATCTTCGCCTTCGGCGGCATCTACGCGGCCGGCACCTTCGGCATGACCATCGCCGAGGTGGTCCTCTTCGGCATCGCCCTCAACGTGGCCGCGGGCCTGGGCGCCTTCCTCTTCGGCCACCTGGAGGACGCCATCGGCAGCAGGCCCACCATTCTGCTCACCCTCGTGGGCCTCACCCTCGCCACCGCCACCGCGGCCCTGGCCCCCAACCGCTTCTGGCTCTGGCTGTCCGGCCTTACGGTCGGCCTCTTCGTCGGCCCCAACCAGTCGGCGAGCCGGGCGCTTATGGGCCGCCTCACCCCAGCCGCCCACCGCGCCCAGTTCTTCGGCTTCTACACCCTCTCGGGCAAGGTCACCTCCTTTCTCGGGCCGATCCTCCTCGGCTCCGCCACCGCCTTGTTCCACAGCCAGCGGGCCGGGATCGCCACCATCATCCCCTTCTTCCTCACAGGCGGCCTCCTCCTGCTCACGGTCCGCGAAACAGCCCGGCCCGAGCCGGCTGCTGCCGGAACTTTTGCCCGGCCCGACTGATTTTTTGATGACGCGCCCTTTTGTTTTGAGGTAGATTTTCTTTTGAAGCGTCGTCGTACCACCCGTCAACAGCGGACCATCCACAAGGAGGTTTCCCATGTCTGTCAGCCCGGCAGATTTCAACAAGGCCTTGGCCGTTGGCCGGCCGCCGAACATCGTCAAACTCTTCCCCAACTCGCGGGCCCTCATCGTCAGCGGCAAGGTGATCGACCGGGCCATGCTGGCCAAGGGCCGGTGCATGACCATGGCCGCCAACGCCCGCAACTCCTTCGTGATCCGCGGGGCGCTCCGGGCGGCGCAGAAGGCCAACGCCTGCCTCATCATCGAGATCGCCCGCTCCGAGGGCGGGGCCAAGGCCTACTGCCCCATCAACTACTGGAACATGGCCACCATGGTGGATGCTGCCATGAACGAGATGGGGATCACCGTGCCGGTGGCCATCCACGCCGACCACTACGGAATCAAGAAGGAAGCGGACATCGACTTCGCCAAGGTGGAGATCCCCACCATGTTCGAGGCAGGCATCACCTCCATTGCCATCGACGCCTCCCACCTGCCCGACGACAAGAACCTCCTGACCAACCTCTCCCTGGCCCAGTTCATCCCGCCTTGGGCGGGCTACGAGACCGAGGTGGGCGAGATCAAGGGCAAGGCAGGCCTCTCCACCCCGGCCGAGGCCCTCTTCCTCATCCAGGGATTGAACGCCCACAACCTCTTCCCGGACTGGATCGCCTTGAACAACGGCACCACCCACGGCATCGAGGCGAGCGACTCGGGCATCCAGGTGGAACTCACCACCGACATCCATAACAAGCTGGCGCCCTACAAGGTCTCCGGGGCCCAGCACGGTACCTCGGGCAACAGCTCGGAGCGCCTGCGGGCCATTGCCAATGAGACCCGCACCACCAAGGCCAATGTGGCCACGGCGCTGCAGATGGTCTCCTGGGGGTTGGAGGTGAACGACTACGGCAATGCCCAGCTCGATGCGAACGGCAACTTCAGGAAGGTGAAGGATGCCGGTATGACCGAAGCGATGTGGGCGGAGATGGTCGCATACGCCGAGGAAAAGGGGTGGAAGAAGGGCGACTACAAGAGCCTCAACCTGGTCTTCGAGAACCGCCTCCTGGGCCAGCCCCAGGCGGTGCGGGAACGGATGGCAAAACGGGTGGAGGAGTTCGTCTACACACTGCTCACCGAGGTCTTCAATGCGCAGGATACGGCGCCGCTCGGGATTGCCGAGATATTGAAGGCAGGCAGCCACGACCTCGGCCCCAAGGCGAGCCGCATCGAGGATCCGGCCAACTGGACCGGCGACAAGATTGCGGCCCGGGCCGCGGCCATGGGCACCGACAAGGGGCCGGCCGGCAGCTACGACGACTGATCCGCGCCGGATCAGGAGGTTGCTCAAACAGCAAAGGGGTGGCGCGAATCTCGCACCACCCCTTTTGCTGTCAATTATGCGAAAGGCAGGAGCGGCCTGAGCCGCGATCGCTTTCGTCTGCGAAATCTAGGAGCGGCTTCAGCCGCGATCTTTTACGGTTTCGCCGAAGCCCGGCCAACAAGGAATCGCGGCTCAAGCCGCTCCTACTTGCCAGCCAGCGTGCCCCCCAGGCTCTTCACGTTCTCCACTTCCTCCTTGACCGCGGCGATCTCCTTCACGCCGGGCACCTCCTGCGCCAGCTCCTTGCCGGACTCCTCGGCCTCGCGCAGCCCCTTCTTGAAGGAATTGATCGCCTTGCCAAGGCCGCTTCCCAGCTCGGGCAGCTTCTTGCCGCCAAAGACCAGAAAGGCGATGGCCAGGATGACCATGAGTTCCGGGGTACCCAATCCGAACATAGAAACCTCCTCGTACGCGGCCCAGGCGGGATTGCCCTATGCCGCGTCCTCTTCCTTTTTCTTTTCGATCTTTTCCTGCGCTTGCCCCTCGCGGGTGGCAGACTTGAAGTTCTTGATCCCCTTGCCGAGGCCGGCACCGAGTTCCGGCAACTTCCCCGCCCCGAAGATGATGATGATAATGACCAGGATAATCATCAGTTCCGGCATGCCGAGTCCAAACATAATCCAACCCCTCGTCCGCGCGTTTTTCAGCCAACAACTCCCTAGACCACCATATGTACCCCAAATCCGGCGGGATGCAAAGATCTTTTCCGCCCCGGCGCCATCGTGCCGCGCTGCAAAACGCCTTGCCGCCGGTAATATTTCGTAATACAATGACCGCCGTGGAGGCACCATGACCAGTCGAAAAAAACAGACCATCATCACCTTCAAGGCGGACGAGGCCCTGGCCGAGGCGCTCCAGGGGGTGTCCAACCGCTCCGAGTTCATCAGGAACGCCATCCTCACCGCGCTCGACAATGGCTGCCCCCTCTGCCAGGGCACCGGCATCCTCACCCCGGAGCAGCAGAAACACTGGACCCGCTTCATCGCCAGCCACTCCCTGGAAAAATGCGGCCAATGCCAGGCCGTGCACCTGGTCTGCGCTGCCGCGCCGGACGGTCATGGCCATTGAGATGACGCCCCGCAGGAAATCACCACCGCCGCGCCGCTCCCTGCTGGCCGCCCTGCTGGCCGTCGGCCTCATCCTCCTCTCCGCGGATGGGGCCATGGCCGCGGAACGGTTGCGGCTCTTCGTCACCGTCGCGCCCCAGGCCTTCCTGGCCGAACGGCTGGGCGGCGAGGCCGCGACGGTCGAGACCCTGGCCGCCAAGGGCCAAGACCCGCACACCTTCGAGGCGACCCCGAAACAGGTGGCGGCCCTGGCCCGCGCCCACCTCTATTGCACCGTGGGACTCCCCTTTGAAAAGACCCTGGTGGCCAAGGCGCGGGCCGCCAATCCGGCCCTGGCCGTGGCCGACACCACCCGCGGCATTGCCCGCCTCCCCATGGCCGAAGAACCCGACAGCCACGCCGGCCACGCCGAACACGGCGAGCCCGACCCCCACCTCTGGCTCGCGCCGGCGAACCTGCGGATCATGGCCAGGAACATGGCAGGGGCGCTCATCGCCGCCCGGCCGGAGCAAAAGACCCTTTTCCAGCGCAACCTCGCCACCCTCGACGGAGAGCTGGCGGCCCTCGACCGTCGCCTCGCCGCGAGCCTCGCGCCCTACAAGGGCCGCGCCTTCTATGTCTTCCATCCCGCCTTCGGCTATTTCGCCGCAGCCTATGGCCTCAGCCAGAAGGCGGTGGAGACCGGCGGCAAATCGCCGTCGCCCAGGCGTCTCGCCGAACTGGTTCGCCAGGCCAGGGCCGACGGCGTCACGGTGATCTTCGTCCAGCCGCAGTTCGATACCAAGGCCGCCGCCACCGTGGCCCGCGGCATCGGCGGCACGGTGACGGCCATCGACCCCATGGCCAGGGAGGTGACCACGAACCTCGCGGCCATCGGCGCCGCCATCGAGCAGGCCTTCCGGTCGCAGCCGGCCGGCGGAGGAGGCAGGCGCCCATGACCACCCAGCCGGTCGTCTCCATCTCCGGGCTCGATTTCGCCTACAACGGCAACCCGATCCTCCAGAACGTCAACCTGGAGATCGCGGCCCGCGATTCCCTCTGCATCGTCGGCCCCAACGGCGGCGGCAAGACGACCTTGCTCAAGCTGATCCTGGGGCTCTTGCAGCCGACCCGGGGCCGGATCACCGTCCTGGGCGAACGCCCCGAAAAGGCCCGCCTCCGGGTCGGCTACGTGCCGCAGTATGCCCGTTACGACCCGCTCTTCCCGGTGACCGTGCTCGACGTGGTGCTCATGGGAAGGCTCAATCGCCTGGTCGTCGGCCGCTACACCAGGGAAGATCATGAGGCCGCCCGCGCGGCCCTGGCCGAGATGGGGCTTGCCGCTCTCGAACGCCGCCTCTTTGCCGAGATCTCCGGCGGCCAGCGCCAGCGCACCCTCATCGCCCGGGCGCTCGCCGCCTCGGGCGAGCTGCTCGTCCTCGACGAGCCCACGGCCAACATCGACGCCCCCTCGGAGGAACACCTCTTCGAGGTGCTCAAGAAGCTGAACGAGCGGCTCACCGTGATGCTGGTCACCCACGACGTGGGCTTTGCCTCCAAGTTCTTCAAGAGCATCGCCTGCGTCAACCGCCAGGTGGTGATCCACCCCACCAGCGAACTCACCGGCGAGCTGATCCGCAACATGTACGGCGGCGACATCCGGATGATCCGCCACGACCACCGCTGTTCGGAAGAGGGGCATTGCAGCCATGGACTTCCTTAACGCCCTGGCCGACCCGGCCATCCCCTTCCTGCGCCATGCCTTTTTCTCGGGGATCCTGGCGAGCATCGCCTTCGGCATCATCGGCACCTACGTGGTGGCCCGCCGCATCACCTCCATCGCCGGCGCCATCTCCCACTGCGTGCTGGGCGGCATCGGCGCCGGCCTCTATCTCGAAAAGGGGGTGGGGATTACCTGGTTCGGCCCGCTCACCGGCGCCATCGTCGCGGCCCTGATCGCCGCCATCATCATCGGCCTGGTGAGCCTGCGGGCCAACCAGCGGGAGGATACCGCCATCGGCGCCCTGTGGTCCATCGGCATGGCCGTCGGGCTCCTCTTCATCGCCAAGACGCCGGGCTACCTCGATCCGATGAGCTACCTCTTCGGCAACATCCTCCTCACCTCCCGGGCGGACCTCTGGCTGGTCCTGGTACTGGACGGCCTGGTGATCGGGGTGGCGGGACTCTTCTACCACCAGTTCCTGGCGGTCTGCTTCGACGAGGAATACGCCCGGCTGCGCGGCATCCGCACCGATCTCTTCTACCTCCTGCTCCTCTGCCTCACGGCGCTCACCGTGGTGCTCCTCGTCCGGGTGGTGGGGATCGTCATGGTCATCGCGCTCCTGACCCTGCCGGCCGCGGTGGCCGGCACCTTCGCCCGGGGATTGGGGCAGATGATGGTGCTCGCCACCCTCTGCGCCATGGGCTTCATCAGCAGCGGTCTCGCGGTGAGCTACAGCTACGACCTGCCCAGCGGCCCGACCATCATCGTGCTGGCCGGCGGTGCCTACCTGCTCACCCTGCTGGGCAGCCGGCTCCGGCGCCGCCGGACCGCTGCTCCGGCCCAACGACAGGGAGACAAAGGATCATGAAAAACCAAAGCAAATGGCAGAGCAGCGAACTGGCCACCGCCTTCCTGGAGGGCGTGCGCGGGGCGATTCCGGCGGCCGGCCTGCAACTTGAGGTCATGGGCCACGTCATCCGCTCCTGGCGCGCCGAGCCCCAGCGCATCCTCGACCTCGGCTGCGGCGACGGCGCCCTTGGCCGCTTTCTCCTGGACCGCTTCCCGACGGCCCAGGTGGTCTTTGCCGACTTCTCCGAACCCATGCTGGCCGCGGCGAAAAAGCAACTGGCCGGCCAGCCGCAGGCCCTGGTGGTTCAGGCGGATTTCTCCTCCGCCGCCGGCCTCGCCGCGGTCCATGACCACGGCCCTTTCGACGTGGTGGTTTCCGGCTTTGCCATCCACCACCAGCCGGATCAGCGCAAGAAGGATCTCTACGCCGAGATCTTCGGCCTGCTCGCCGACGGCGGCCTCTTCCTCAATCTGGAACACGTCGCCCCCGCGACCCCGGCGGTGGAGAGCCTGTTCGACGAATATTTCATCGACCATCTCCACCGCTTCCATCAGCGCCAGGAGCCGGGCAAAGGGCGGGAGGAGATCGCCCTGACCTTCTACAACCGGCCGGACAAGGCGGAAAACATCCTGGCGCCGGTGGACGACCAGTGCGCCTGGCTCCGCCGGATCGGCTTTTGCGACGTGGCCTGCTTTTTCAAGATCTTCGACCTGGCGCTCTTCGGCGGCCGCAAGGCCGCGTAGCCACAAGCGCGTTCCCTTCCACAGGGCAATCGGGATAGGGGACGGTCAGGAATCCTGACCGCTCCCCTCCCACACCACCCGGCATGCGGGTCCGCACCGGGCGGTTCGAGAAGTTGAGGTCATGAGAGTCGAGGTAAGCCGATTGTATCGAA
>JBFLYY010000221.1:0-9248 GCA_040756495.1 Thermodesulfobacteriota bacterium
AGAGGACGCGATCACCCACCTTCACCTCCACGGCAACCCGCTCGCCCTTGTCATTGAGCTTGCCATTGCCCACGGCCACGACCTTGCCCTCGGCCGGCTTCTCCTTGGCGGTGTCGGGGATGATGATGCCACCCTTGGTTTTCTCCTCACCCTCCAGGCGCTGGACCAGGATGCGATCATTCAACGGACGAATCTTCATTGAACACCTCCATCTCTCATTACCATTTGTGTTGTTTCAAAAAATCGCCGGCAGCCGCTCGGCCCTTCCCGGCGCATGGTTGCCGCGGGGAGTTCCCCCGCGCTTTGGCGCACGCTCCCATTCGGTGCGGTCAGCGCCAAACTGGGCCAAACAATAGGTTCGCCCCGGAAAAAATCAAGGCGCGATTTTCTATTTTTTTGTCGCACAAAATCAAGATGTTAACCGCGACCCCCATCGGCCCCGTCTCCCTCACAGGGTCTCGACCCAACCGAAGGGATCCCTGGCCCGGCCATACTGAATGGCCTGCAACTCGTCGAAGAGGCGCTGGGACAGGCTGCCGGTCTTGCCGGAGTTGATGACGCAATCCTGCCCCTTGTAATGGAGGGCGCCCACCGGCGAGATCACCGCGGCGGTGCCGGTGCCGAAGGCTTCCTTGAGTTCGCCGCTCTTGCCGGCCGCCAGCACCTCGTCGATGCCGATCGGCCGTTCCACCACGCGGTAGCCCCACTCCCGGATCAGGCGCAGCACCGAATCCCTGGTGATGCCGGGCAGGATGCTGCCGGCAAGAGGCGGGGTGATGACCTCGTCGCCAATGGCAAAGAAGATGTTCATGGTGCCGACCTCCTCGACGTAGCGCCGTTCGCAGGCATCGAGCCACAGCACCTGGGTGAAGCCATTTTTCTTGGCCTCCTCCGCCGCGCGGATGCTCGCCGCGTAGTTGCCTGCCGCCTTGGCCGCGCCCACCCCGCCGGGCACCGCCCGCACGTACTGGTCGGTCACGTAGATCCTTACCGGATTGAACCCCTCGGGGTAGTAGGCACCAACCGGGCTCATGATGATGAAGAAGAGGTACTGCCTGGCCGGCCGCACGCCAAGAGCCGCCTCGGTGGCGACCATGGTCGGCCGGATATAGAGGGTGGCGCCGGGAGAGGAAGGAACCCAGGCCGCATCGAGGCGGACCAGGGCCCTTAATCCGGCCAACGCCGTTTCCTGCGGCAGGGTCGGCATACAGAGCCTGGTGGCCGAAACGTTCATGCGCTCGATGTTCGCGCCAGGCCGAAAGAGATGGACCGCGCCGTTGTCGCCGCGATAGGCCTTGAGCCCCTCGAAAATGGCCTGGCCGTAATGAAAGACCATGGCCGCCGGGTCGAGGGAGAAGTTGGCGTAGGGGCGCACCTCCGGATCGTGCCAGCCGCCCTGTTCGGCGTCGTAGGGCATGACGAACATGTGGTCGGTGAAGAGCTGGCCGAAGCCGAGCGCCGTTCCCTCCGGCCGTGGTTTGCGGTCGGCCGCCGCGACCTCGCGAATCGTGATCTCCATGGTGGTGTTCCTGCCTCGGGTGTCGCCACGCCATGCCGAACTCCGACGCTGTCGTAGCCTGTCCAAAAAGACACACTATAGCGGATTCTTGCCCGCCTTCAAACAACTTATTTTGACGCCCCGGCCAATCTGGTATAGTGAGCACAAACCGTTCCGAGCCACCCTACCCCTTTCGGTGACTGCCCATGCAAGAGACGCCGCCTTCGGCCATGGTTCTGCGCTACTTCCTCGGCCTCTTTCTCATCGTCCTCCTCCTGCTCGGCCGCGTCCTCTGGCCCTTTCTCTCGATCCTGGTCTTCTCCTATCTCCTGACCAGCATGTTCCATCCCCTCTACGAGCGGATCAACCGCAAGGTCTCGCCCATTCTCGCCTCGACCCTCACCTGCCTGGTCATCGTCCTCATCGTCTTCATCCCCCTGGCCATCTTTGTCGTGGCCCTTTCCCAGGAGGCGCTCCATATCTACGAACTGGGCAAGAGCGCCAAGATCGGCATGAAGCTCCAGAGCCTCCAGGACGGCGTGCTCTACTCCAAGATCCAGATCCTCCTCCAGGACATGGGCATCTCCGTCACGCCGGAGACGATCACCGAGGCGATCACCAATCTCACCCGGCGGCTGGGACTCTATCTCTACGACAAGGCGACCCTCTGGGCGGGGAATATCATGCTGTTTTTCATCAATTTCGCCCTGATGATCATGACCATCTTCTTCCTGCTCATCGACCAGGACCGGCTCTTGAACTACCTGCTGCGTCTCTCGCCGCTGCCCGACGACCAGGACAAGCGGCTGCTCAAGAAGTTCGACGAGACCACCAACGCGGTCTTCATCGGCAACGGCGTCACCAGCGTAATTCAAGGCGTTTTCTGCGGCCTGATCTTCGCCATCTACAATCTCGGTCCGCCGGTGGTCTGGGGCGTGATTTCGGCGGTGCTCGCCTTCCTGCCCATCGTCGGCATCGGCCTGGTCCTGATCCCTGCCGCGGGAATCCTCCTGCTCCAGGGCCAGACCCAAAACGGCATCCTTGTGGTGGTTCTCTACCTCCTTATCACCGTGGTCGTCGAATACGTGATGAAGACCAAGATGGTGGGCGACCAGACGCAGATCCACTCGCTCCTGGTGCTGCTCGCCATCATGGGAGGGCTCAACACCTTCGGCTTACTCGGCATCGTTTACGGCCCGCTCATCGTGAGCGCCTTCCTGACGCTCGCCGACATCTACGTCACCAGCTACGACAAGTATGTCAAGGGTGGGGGACTGGTGAAATAACAGCCCGTTTTTTCAAGGGGCTGTTGGCACCACAGGATGTGGCGCCGAATTTTGCCGGCCCGAAAGGGCCAAGAAATTCGCGAGGTTGGCCAAAGCGCCTTTGGCCAACCGATGGTTGAAAAAGCCGGGGATGGTTTTTTCAACGGACTGATAAGCAGCAGGAGACGCCGAAGAGGAGCCCGACAAACGAAAGGCAGGCTCCTCTTCCCGGAACCCGCCGTCAAGACCTCCTCCCCTCCGCATGCGCAGGGGAGGCGATCGCTTCAGTCTCCTGCCTCCGCTTCCGGAGACAGCGGCGGCAGAGTCGTCATGGCGCGGATCATCTGGCTCCGCGAGGCGGCAAAACCGCTGGCCACCGACATGACCACCGCCGCCGCATAGGGAATCGACTGCACCACGAGCACCAGGATCCAGACCATGAGGTCGGCGGTGTCCGACCCCTGGCGCACCGCCACGCTCACCCCCCCAAGCCAGAGGGCTACCATGATGAGGGCCTCCTCCCGGGCCGATTGCAGGGCCTCCAGCAGGGCGTGGCGCTGGGCCAGCTTCGGGGTGCGAAAGAAGGGCTTGTCGCTGGTGACAAAGCCGACAAAAATCGCCTTGGCGATGGTGTGGGCCAGCGAAAGGCCGGCCACGGCCGAGGCGAGGGTCTGGGAGACCGAGGCCCCGATCCGGGTACGATAGAGGTAGATCATCTTGCCCACCTTGAAGATAAAGAGGGAGAGGGGCATGATGGAGAGGATCACCAGCGGCGGGTCGAACTTCAAGGGATAGATCACCATGAGCAGCGACCAGACCAGGGCGCCGATGGTGAAGAAAAGGTTGATGCTGTCCGAGAGCCAGGGGAGCCAGCCGGCCACGAAGTGATAGCGCTGCCCCCTGGTGAGCCCGGTTTCCTCGTCGCTGAAGAGCGCCCTGGCATGGCGGCGCAGGATCTGCACCGCGCCGTAGGCCCAGCGGAAGCGCTGCTTCTTGAAGTCGATGAAGGTGTCGGGCATCAGCCCGCGGCCGTAGGTCTGCGGGATATAGGTCGCCTCGTGGCCGCGCTCGAAGATGCGCAGCCCCAGCTCGGCATCCTCGGTGATGCACCACTCCGCCCAGCCCCCCACCGCATCGAGCACCGAGCGGCGCACCATGGTCATGGTGCCGTGCTGGATGATGGCATTGCGCTCGTTTCGGGTGACCATGCCGATGTAGAAGAAGCCCTGGTACTCGGCGTAGCACATGGCCTTGAAAAGGTTCTCCCGGTCGTCCCGGTAGTCCTGGGGCGCCTGAACGATGGCGATATTGGGCTCGTCGAACTGGGGGGCCATGTCCTTGAGCCAGTCCGGGGAGACCACGTAGTCGCTGTCGATCACCGCCACCACTTGCGCCTCGGGCGCGGTGTGCTTCAAAGCGAAGTTGAGCGCGCCAGCCTTGAAACCGGCAAGGGGATCGACGTGGAAGAAGCGGAAGCGGGGCCCGAGCTTGGCGCAATGGGCCTCCACCGGCTGCCACACCGCCGGATCCTTGGTGTTGTTGTCGATGACCAGCACTTCGTAGTTCGGATAATCGAGACGGGCCAGGGCATCGAGCGTCTCGATCATCATCTCGGGCGGCTCGTTGTAGGCCGGCACATGGACCGAGACCATGGGTAAGCGCTCCAGCGGCACCTGCCTTGAGACAAAAGGACGCCGCCACTCCCGGACCCAGCTCGCCTCGGCCCATTCGTGCGCCTCGGCGAGCAGCACCACCACCACCCCGATCATGCCGACCACCATGAGAAGGCCGATGGAGACGGTGGCAAAGGTGAGGTACTGGCGGGTATAGCTGTAAACGATCCAGACCGCGGCGGTGGCGGCAAGAAAGGCGATGGTGGCGAGAAAGCTCCGGCCCCGGGTGCGCAGGGTGCGGCTATCGACCAGCAGGAAGGCGAAGGTGATGATGGCGATCACCACCGAAATCCCGGCCAGCATCCGCCACTCCGGCACCCGGACGATGGGCGAGAAGAAGGGGAACTTGGCCTGGCGGTAAACGTCGTACACCCCCCAGTAGGCGCCCACCGATCCCTCGGTCACCTTCTTCCACGGCTGATCGAAGGCCTCCATCAGGTAGTAGGAATACCTCTCCTTCTCGGCCCGGGCCAGGAAACGGCGCAGGAAGATCGCCTCGTTGGCCTGGGAGGCCTGGGCGAAGTGGCGGGTGCGGCCGTTGCTCGGCCAGCCGACCTCGGCGATGAGGATTTCCTTGCCCGGGAAGGAGGCCTTGAGCAGGTTCACGTGATCGACCACGTAGTCCACGGCCCGGTTGACGTGCACCCCTTCCCAGTACGGCAGCATGTGGGTGGCGATGAAATCGACGTGCTTGACCATCTCCGGGTGCTTGAACCAGACGTGCCACGGTTCGGCGGTGCTGACCGGGATATTCACCTCGTCCCGCACCCGGGCGATGTAGGCGGAGAGTTCGTCGGAGGAGAGGTCGTCGCGGAGCAGCGCCTCGTTGCCGACGATGATCCGGATGACGGTGCCCTTGTTCGCCTTGGCAATGGCGATGAGCCGTTCGATCTCGCGGTCGTTCTTCGGGTAATCGGTATCGACCCAGGCCCCCAGGGTCACCTTGAGGCCATACTTCCTGGCCAGGGCCGGAACCTCGCCCAGACTGCCCTCCACCGTGTAGGTGCGGATGGCATGGGTCTTGGCGCTGATGAGCTTGACGTCCTCCTCGATCTCGGCCACCGAGGGCAGCACGTGATCCACGGCGCTCTGGTTGTCGCGAAAGGGAGAGAAGGAAAAACCCTGGATGCGCTTGGGCCAGGGCGGCTCCTGCTCCGGCCGGTTGAAATACGACCACATGCTGAAGGAGACGACCGCGATGGCGATGACGATGAGGATGTTGGCCCTGCTCATGGCAAATGCCGGCCTCCCGGCCCGGTGGATGAAAGGGGTGCGAAAACGCCCACTGCGTGACGCGATCATTGTAGCGAATCGGCCGGCGAAAAACCTGCGAAAAAAAGGGCACCGGCAGCGGACACATTTTCCCGCCCTCAGTACCCCGGAAGAAATGGCGCGTCAATCTTTTGTTGCCATTGACAGCCTTGCCCTTCCCCGCTAGCATCTCCCCATGCCGCGCTCTTCCCTCTCCCGCCTCGCCCTCTGTCTGGCCCTGCTGCTCTCTCTTGCCGCCGGAACGGCCGAGGCGCGCCTCATCCTCAGGAACGGCTACCTGTGGGATACCGGCGAGGCCCGCTACTTCGTGCCGCATGGCTTTGCCTACCAGGTGTGGAACCCGCCGGTCCATGCCAACCAGACCCTCGACGAACTCGATCGCGACATGGCGGAGATGGCAGCGGCCGGCGCCAATTCGCTCAGGGTGGAATTCGTCTGGGAGGGGATCGAAACCGGCGAGGGGCGGTTCGACTTTGCCAAGGCCGACCACCTGGTCCGGCGCGCCGAGGAGCTGGGTCTCAAGCTCTTCATCCTCATCGGCTACCAGTATCCGCCCGCCTGGCTCGTGAAAAACCATCCCGAAACCCTGGCCCGCACGGCGAGTGGCCCCGCCACCATCCTCAACTACAACCATCCCGAGGCCCAAAAGGCATACAGCCGCTTCATCGGCGCGGTCTGCGGCCACTTCCGGCAGAGCCCGGCCATTGGCGGCTGGATCCTGGGCAACGAGTTCGCCTTCTACGACCTCTGGGAGCCCGGTGAGCAGAAGAACTTTGTCGGCTATGACCGGGAATGGAGCCTGCCCGCCTTCCAAGGATATCTGGCCAGACGCTACCAGCGGATCGCGGCCTTAAACAGTGCCTGGGATACCGACTATCCCGACTTTGACGCCGTGCCCATGGCGCGGGTCTATCCGCCGGACCGCAACGACCACGCGGCCATCCGCCGCTCCGGCTACCCGGACCTCATCCGCTGGCGCAAGGAAGCGATCGCCGACTTCATCGCCATCGGCGCCAGGGCAGCCAAGGCGGCAGCGCCGGAGCAGCTCATCACCTACTCCATGGTGGGCGGCATCTTCAACGGCCTTGACTCCAACTTCACCGCCGAGGACGCCACGGTCATCGCGGAACGCTGCAAGGCAGCCGGCGCGCCGCTCGACTTCATGGCCATCAACAACTACGCCTGGGCACTCAATGGCCACGAACTGAGGTCGGTGGACTTCGGCATCGCCAAGTTCCGCGACACACTCGGCATCCCGGTGCTGGTCTCGGAGACCGGCCACAGCAGCACGGAAAACAACTTCCCCGGCGCCGGCCCCCGCCAGGCCAGGGCCCTGGTCGGCTCGGCCTGGGAGTCGCTCCTCTCCGGCGCCATGGGGGTCCACATCTTCCACTGGAACGACCGCGACGAGTTTTTGAAAGGCTATTTCAGCCGCGAAGCGGGATTCGGGGTGGTGGACCAGGAGCGGAGGCCCAAGCCCGGGGTCTACGAGGCGGTCACCACCATGTTCCGCCAGATGGAGGAGTTGCCGGTGGCGGAGCTGTTGCCCGGCACCCGCCAGCCCGATCCGGATATCCTGGTTCTCTGGCCTGAGGAAAGCGACCTTGGCTACAACCGCGCCAACGAGGAGATCGCCGGCCTGTGGGGCGCCCTGCGCCGCCTGGGCCACCGGCCGCGGCTTGTCACCAGCCAGGCGTTTTCCGCCATGCTCAAAAACGGCCTCCCGGCCACGGTCAAGGCCCTGCTCCTGCCCCGCACCTTCCAGTTGCGGCCGGAACACCTCGCGGCGCTTGCGCCACAGTTCCTCGAGCGCGCCATCCACCTCCACGCCGACGCCGACCTGCCCGGCCAGTTCGACGGAACCCATGCGCCAAACCAAGGGTGGAGCGCCACCATGGCAGATCTCTTCGGCATCGAGATCCGCAACGCCGTGAATCTCTTCGAGGCCGGGGCCGCGCCTCGGGGCGAGTGGCTCGCGGGCTTCACCGATCTCACGCCCGCCCTTGCCTCCAGGGCGACCCTCGCCATCCCTGCTCCGGGACTCGTTTCCTTTGCCAGCTGGAAGATCGTGGGCGGGGTCCGGCCCACCGGAGGCGGGACGGCCCAGGCCACCATGGCCACTTCCGTGGCGGAGTCCGACCTCCCCGCCCTCGTCACCAAGAGCCATCCCCGGGCCAGGAGCGCCATCACCCTCTTTGGCCTGGGCGACATCATCCCGCCCCGAAAAGAGGAGACGCCGCAGGCCCCCATCACCCGACCCTGGGAGGTGCGCACTGCCTGGCTCCGTGCCATCTATCACTCCTGGTTCGGCCTCGCGCCGCTCCTCCAGCTTACCGGGTCAGGGGCCGACTGGGTGCTCGGCGACCTGCGCCTCACCGAGGGCGGCGTCTATCTGGCGCTGCTCAACGAATACGACCAGCCCGCCACGGTGACGGTCACCTCGCCGCTCTTGCCCAAAAACGCCAAGGCCCTTGATCTGCTCGGTAGCGCCATGCTGCCCAACCTCCCCCTCAGCCAAGTGGAACTAGGGCCGGACGACTACCGCCTCTTCTTCATCCCCACCACCCTCAGCCGCGAGGCCCTGTCATGAGCAGCAAAAAAGCCGCCACGACCATCCGCCGGCCCGCCCCGGCCAAGACCACGGGCACACCACCGGCCAGAAGCAAACGACAACCGCCCCGCCAGGCCGGCGAGCGCCGCTTCAGGCTCACCCTGGAATACGACGGCACCCAATACAGCGGCTGGCAGATCCAGGCGGATGCCAAGAGCATCCAGGGATCGCTCGCCAAGGCCGCGGCCACCCTCTTCCCCGGGCAGGCGGTGGAGATCCAGGGCTGCGGCCGCACCGACGCCGGGGTCCATGCCCTGCACTACGTGGCCCACCTCAACGTGGCCACCGACCTCAATCCCCTGGCCATCACCCACGGCCTCAACGACGCCCTGCCCAAGGACATCGTGATCCTTTCGGTGGAGCGCGCCGCAGTGGATTTCCACGCCCGCCATAGCTGCGTGGGCCGCAGCTACCTCTTCCGCATAGCGAAACGCAAGTCCGCCTTCGAGAAAAAGTACGTCTGGTGGGTGCGGGACCGGCTCAACGCGGGCGCCATGGCGCGGGCCGCGCAACTCATGGTCGGCATGCACGACTTCGCCGCCTTTGCCGAGAAGCAGGAACTGAAGAAATCGACCAGGGTGCTCCTCCACCAGGTGGCACTTGTCGAGGAAGGGGATTTCATCCTCATCCGGGTGGTGGGCTCCCATTTCCTCTGGAAGATGGTGCGCCGCATGGTGGGGATTCTCGTGGAGGTGGGGCGCGGCAACCTCTCGGACGATGGCGTCCGGCAGATGCTCTCGGGCTCCTCGGAACTGCCGGCCCGCCACACCGCCCCGCCCTCGGGCCTCTTTTTCGAGCAGGCCCTTTACAGCGAGGAGGAATTGCAGGAGTTTCTGGCGGAAACCAGCGGCGAGGAATGATCGAAAAACGGACAGCGAATTCCGCCGATTGCCATTCAGGTATAATTTTGGTATAAATTTTATATGAAA
>JBFLYY010000222.1:0-3617 GCA_040756495.1 Thermodesulfobacteriota bacterium
TCGCGGGCATCTCGAACGGCGATGCCATCGTCGCCAGGGTGGCGGTGAAACCCATCCCCTCCATCGCCAAGGAGCAGCAGACCGTGAACCTCGACAACCAGCCGACCACCATCAGGATCGGCGGCCGTCACGACATTGCGGCGATTCCCCGCATCCTGCCGGTCTGCGAGGCCATGATGGCGCTGACCCTTGCCGACCACCTGCTCCGGCAGAAGAGCATCGCGTGATGGCAACGAGCTGGGCACCGCCTTGTTTCAGAATTTGCCTTGCCCTCCCTCGCCGTGCTATGGTTAGCCAAGCTAGCTAAGAAGGGGGTGCCCCGTGCATACCGTGAACATGCATGAAGCGAAAACCCGGCTCTCCGCCCTGGTCAAGGAGGCGCTGAACGGCGAAGAGGTGGTCATTGCCAAGTCGGGCAAACCGCTGGTTCGGTTGGTGCCCGTTCCGCGGGAGAGCCACCTGCGGGTGCCCGGCCGCCTGAAGGGAAAGATTCGCCTCGCCCCGGACTTCGACCAGACTCCTCTTTCGGTTATCCGGGGCTTTGAGGGCGAAGGGGCATGAAACGGCTGCTGCTCGACACCCATGCGCTGCTCTGGTGGCTGGCCGACGACCCGGCCCTGGGGCCGACAGCCAGGGCCCTGATCGCCGACGGAGAAAACGAGATCTACGTCAGCGCCGCCTCCACCTGGGAGATCGGCATGAAAAAGGCCCTGGGCAAGCTGGAGGCGCCGGACCACCTGACGGAACTGCTCGTCGAAGAGCGCCTGCTGCCCCTGCCCATCACCCTGGCCCACGGCGAGGCGGCCGGCGGACTGCCGGATCACCATCGCGACCCCTTTGACCGGATGCTTGTCGCCCAGGCCCAGGCCGAAGGGCTCATCATCCTCACCGCCGACACCAGCATCGCCCGTTATGGGGTGAGCACCATCCCCGCCCAGCGATAGAGCCACAGAGCCGCCCATGCCCAAGACAACGACCAAAAAAGCCGCCCCCCGCACCATCTGGATGATTTCCCGCGAATACGAGGGGCTCGCCGGCGCCGGCGGGGTGAAGGACGTGGTGCGCCAGCTCTCCGAGGCCCTGGTCCGGGCCGGCCACCGGGTGAGCGTGGTCCTGCCGCTCTATGGCTTCATGGACCCGGAGCGCCTCGGCTTTGCCTCCCTCGGCCTCGCCTTCGAGGTGGAGATGCACTACGAGGCCGAGGAGCGGCGCGAACTGGTGCGGGTCTTTGCCAGGAGCGACGCCGGCGGGCCGACCATCTACCTGCTCGATGCCCAGCGCTACCTGGAAAAGAAAAACGTTTACACCTACACCGCCGAGGACGAGGCGCAAAACCCCTTCCACGCCCAGGGTTCCGGCCACTACGACTACTTCGCCATGAACATCCTGCTGCAGAAGGGGGCCCTGGCCCTGATGCTCCGCCGGGGCGAAAGGCCGGACGTGATCCACTGCCACGACGGCCACGCGGCCACCTTGGCGGCCATGCTCCGCGAGGTCGAGGGCTACCGCCATTTCTTCTGCGCGACCCCGGCGGTGGTCACGGTGCACAACGCCGGCATCGGCTACCACCAGGAGGTGGGGGATCTGCCCTTTGCCGCGGCCATCACCGGCCTGCCCGGCCGGGTGATCGACGACAACGTTCTCGATGGCGCCTTCGATCCGCTCCTGGCCGCCTCGGCCTATGCCCCGCTCAACGCGGTGAGCGAGAACTACGCCCGCGAACTGCGGGAAACCGAGGCCGACGCCCTCACCGGCTGGCTCGGCCACCGCCTGCTGGCCCGCGGGGTGGAACTCCAGGGCATCACCAACGGCATCAACCCGGCGGATTTCAACCCGGAAGACCCCAAGGCCATGGGGCTGCCCGCCGCCTTTTCCCCGCGCAAACGCGACCTGGCCGGCAAGCGACAATGCCGGGCCGAACTGGTCAGGCGCCTGCGCCAGCAGGGCTTTGCCGCCCTGCACCAGACCGGCGAACTCAGCGACGATCTCGACCAGCCCCTCTTCACCCTCGTCGGCCGGCTCACCACCCAGAAGGGGGTGGACAAACTCCTCGGGGCGCTCGAGACCCTGCTGCCGCTCGATCAGAACTTCCAGGTGGCGATCCTGGGCTCCGGCAGCCGGGAGATCGAAGGGGCGCTCGCCGCGCTCGCCGGCCAGGAACGCAATCGAGGCCGGGTCTGCGTACTCCGGGGCTACGAGGCCAAGGCCGCCAACCTCATCTACGCTGCCGGCGACTTCTTCCTCGTCCCCTCCCAATACGAGCCCTGCGGTCTGACCGACTACATCGCCCAGCTCTTCGGCAACCTGCCGGTGGTCCACCACGTGGGCGGGCTGGTCAAGGTGAAGGACGGGGTGACCGGCTTTGCCTACAAGGAACACAAGTCCGCGGCCCTCATGGGCACCATGCAGAAGGCGCTCCGGGTATTTCGGACCAGGCCGGAAAAGATTCTTGACATGCAGCAGGCCGCGGTCCAGCATATTGATGAGCACTACACCTGGGACGCGGTGCTCCACAAGTACCTCGCCCTCTACGACAAGGCCCGGAAGACCCTGCCCGCATCATGACGAAACGGCACGCCGCTGGCCCGCCCAGCCGCAACCACTGGTTCGAGGAACGGCGCCATCTCTTCCTCAAGAACATGTTCAAGGGGTTCTGCGAAACCCATGGCCGCTTTCTTGCCATCTACCAAGCCTATGCCGCCGGCGCCGGCGTCCCCTTTGCCGACCTCGACGCCCTGGTCGGCACCGAGTCGAACCGCGGCCACCTCTGGCTGCTCAAGGACCGCTGCCATCAGCTCTGGCGCGACAGCGATCCCGGCCAGGATTTGAGCGGCAACCTCTTCGACTGGGTCATCGGCTCCATCTTCCACGAGGCGATGAAACTCAAGGAAAACAGCTACATGCTCCAGTACTACGGCCCCCTGGCCGAGGCGATGCAGGCGCGCAGCGCCGGCCACAGCGTGAAGTTCTGCGGCGACGAATGCCAGCGCTTCCTGACCCGCACCAGGGAGGAGATCGGCCGCCAGATGGAGAGCCTCGGCTTCATGTTCACCCGGGCGCTGCTCATCCTGCGCGCCGTGGTGCTCGGCCAGACGGAAAACGCCCTCCTCGTCCGCCACCTCGTCGAAAATCCGGCGGTGGTGGAGCAGCTCTGGCACGAACCGCTCGCCTGCCTGCTGGCCGACATGTACCCCGAGGGCGCCGACCATGCCTACTGCGTCGCGGCCCGCAGCTACCTGGCCGGCGACTGGCACCGGGAGGCGCACGCCGCCTACCGCCAGGCCCTGGCCGTAAACCCTGGCTGCGAGGAGGCGCACCGCCATATCCATCAACTGGAAGGGCTGCTCCGCCACAACGCCCACACCACCCCCGCGCTGACCGCCTGAATCGCGGGAGAAACGACGAATTCGCCACACCTTTTGGAAAGCGGAACACCATACCGAGGAGGAGTGCCATGACCATTCGCATCGGAATCAACGGCTTTGGCCGCATCGGCCGCAACATCTTCCGCGCCATCGACAAGGACGCCACCTTCAAGGATCTGGAGATCGTGGCCATCAACGATCTCACCAGCCCCGCCACCCTGGCCCATCTCCTCAAGTACGACTCGGTCATGG
>JBFLYY010000223.1:0-2469 GCA_040756495.1 Thermodesulfobacteriota bacterium
GGCCGAGGCCAAGGCTGCCGAGGAAGCGAAGAAAGCGGCGGAGGCCAAGGCTGCCGCCGAGGCCAAGAAGGCAGCCGAGGCGAAGAAGGCCGCGGCTCCGGCTCCGGCAGCCCCTGCCGCCCCCAAGGCGGCGGCCGCTGTTCCGGCCGGCCTGGACGTGCCCGAGCTGGCCGTCGAGAAGGCGCCACTCGCCACCCGCGCCAGCAAGGTGGCGGCCGACTCCTATACCCAGGCCTACAGCGGCGCCATTCGCGAGGTGGCACTGGGCTCCGGCGGCAACATCGTGCAGGTGGGCGGTACTTCCACCCTGCCGTTCCACCTTTTCGAGGGCGTCATGCCCAGGAAGCCGCTCATCGCCATGGACGTTCTCGACGTCAAACCCGAGGAGTGGCCGGCCTCGCTGGCCCGCCATTTCGACGGCGTGCTCGACAATCCGGTGGCCTGGGCCCAGAAGTGCGTCAACGACTACCAGGCCGAGGCGATCTGCATCTCGCTCGTCTCCACCGACCCCAACGGCATGAACCGCCCGGCCTCCGAGGCGGCCAGGATCGCGGCCGAGGTGGTCAAGGCCATCGAAGTGCCGATCATCGTCTGGGGCTGCGGCAACGGCGAGAAGGACACCGAGACCCTGCGCGAACTCACTGCCGTGATCGGCGACAAGAAGGTCTGCCTGGCCCCGCTGGAGGACAAGAACTACCGCTCCTTGGGCGCCACCGCCATGGCCTTCCAGCATGCCATGGTCGCCTCGTCGCCCATCGACGTCAACCTGGCCAAGCAGCTCAACATCCTCTTGGAGAACCTCGGCGTGCCGCTCAACTCGGTGCTGGTCGATCCCTCCATCGGCGCCCTGGGCTACGGCATCGAGTACACCTATTCGGTCATGGAGCGCATCCGCCTGGCCGCACTGACCCAGAAGGACGAAAAGCTGCAGGTGCCCTTCATCTGCAACCTCGGCCGCGAGGTATGGAAGGCCAAGGAGTGCCGCCTGCCCTCCGACGAGATGATCGGCGATCAGGAGACCCGCGGCGTCCTCATGGAGGCCATCACCGCCAGCTGCATGCTGATGGCCGGCGGCGAGGTGCTGATCATGCGGCACCCCAAGGCCATCGCCATGACCAAGTCCCTGGTCAACGGCCTGATGGGTTAAAGTTGGATCAGAATCCCTCGTTCAACGAGCAAGAGGAGAAGTGATATGTCGAAAATCATCTGTTCCGCCGCCATCCGGGGTGCCCACAAGATCGTTGACATGGCCGAGGCGAAGTACGAGGAGGCCATCAAGAAATACGGGGCCGAGCAGGAGGTGGCCTACCCGAACACCGCCTACTTCCTCCCCATCATCTACTCCATGCTTGGCGCCAAGGTGCAGAACCTGGGCGACATGAAGGACATCTTTGCCGAGTGCCGCAAGCTCCTGCCCGACTACGTCAGCGACAACGTCTGGCTGCCCTATCTCGCCCCGGCGCTCGATGCGGGCATGGCCACCTTCTTTGCCGAGGAGATGTTCGAGGCGATCCGCTACCTCGACGCCCCGGAGTTCTACACCAAGACCGAAGACCCGCTGGAGAGCAACATCTGGCTCGGTGCCGCGGACGACGTCATCTTCCGCAAACGCGGCGTCGAGTTCGTTGACGGTACCGCTCCCGGCTTTGCCGCCATCATGGGCGCGCCGCCGACCAAGGAGATCGCGAGCAAGATCGCGCTCGAACTCCAGGAGAAGAACCTCTACATCTTCATGCACGATCAGACCAATGGCGTGCACATGGCCAACCAGCTCAGGGAGAGCGGGGTGCAGATCGGCTGGAACACCCGCCTGGTGCCCTTTGCTCCCAACTACACCTCGGCGGTCTTTGCCATCGGCTTTGCCTGCCGCGTGGCCATGGCCTTCGGCGGCATCAAGCCGGGCGACTACAAGGGCAACCTGATCTACAACAAGGACCGCACCTTCGCCTTTGTCATGGCCTTCGGCCCCGTCTCCGACGAGTGGTACGCCAACGCCGCCGGCGCCATCAACTGGGGCTTCCCGACCATCTCCGACTGGGACATCCCCCAGGTATTGCCCACCGGCATCTGCACCTACGAGCACGTGGTGAGCAAGGTGCCCCACGAGGAGATCGTCCAGAAGGCCATCGAGGTGCGCGGCCTCAAAGTCAGCGTCACCAAGATCGACATCCCCATGTCCTTCGGCCCCGCCTTCGAGGGCGAGCGCATCCGCAAGGACGACCTCTTCATGGAGTGCGGCGGCGGCCGGACTCCGGGTGTCGAGGTGCTCATTTCCAAGGACATGAGCGAGGTGGAGGACGGCAAGGTTACCATCGAAGGGCCGGACATCAAGGACATCCAGCAGGGCCAGAACCTGCCGCTCGCCTTTTTGGTCGAGGTCGCGGGCCGCGAGATGCAGTCCGACTTCGAGCCGATCCTGGAGCGCCAGTTCCACCATCTCATCAACTACATCCAGGGCATCATGCACAT
>JBFLYY010000224.1:0-11883 GCA_040756495.1 Thermodesulfobacteriota bacterium
GAGCAGGATGTTGGCCACCTTGGGATCGCCGTGGATGATCCGCTCCCGGATGCGGCCCTCGGCGCGGGCGGCTTCAAGCACCCCGGCCCTGGGGGTGGCCCGTTCGACAACGGCCCGGCAGTAGGCGACCTCGGTCGAGTTTTTGGGCGGGGCCGCGGCCCACACCGCCTGGAACGCCGCGAGATAGCGGGGAGTGACGTGAAAACCCGGCAGGGTATCGTAGAGAGCGCCCGGGTCGAGATCGGCGAGCTGGCGCTGGAAGAGGCCCAGGGCCAGGCCGATCTGCCGGCCGTGGCCGGTGTTCCGGACGGTATCGTAAGCCACGGCGTTGTCGATGTAGGAAAGGGCCCGCCACCAGCCGCCGGCCGTATCGGCGTACAGGTCGGCGCCATCGCGGGTGGCGAGTGGCACAACCACCCGCCAGCAGGGGGCCGGCTGGTTGGCGGCGCAGTGGGCGGTCAGGTGGCGGCTGATGACGCGCAGATTGTGCATGATTGCCGCCGGATCGGCAAAAACCGCGCCGTTGAGCCGTTGCAGGATGAAAGGCCGGCCAGCGGCGGGATGGACCAGATAGGTGTCGTTCACGTTGCCGTTGCCGTGGGGAGCAACGGTTGCGATGGCGCCCTCCGGCGCAAACAGCGAGGCGATGCGGCGCGGTTCGCTCATGGTTCTCCTGCCCGCTGCCGGGCAACGGCGGCCGTTGCGGATCGTTCTTTCCGCGGCCGGGCTTGCCGGAAGAGAAAGCAGCCGCTATCATGCTCAAGAAAATCGGCCCGATGCCGATAGGAAAGGCAGGGCGGGGTGTCGGCCCCGGCCTGGCGTGTTGCCGGCCCCGGTCTTTCCGGCCGGCCGCCTGAGAATGGATGCTGACGCGATGAGGTATCGCTGTGCTGCAATGGGAAATCGATGGCAAGAGCCGCTGGCTCTGCAAGGCCTGCACCCGCAAGAACCCCCACATCTTTCTGATGCGCGAGGTAAAGTTTCTCGGCGAGGTGCGGGATGCGGCGCATGTCTGTTACTGCTGCCACTGCGGCGATCGGGCCGTGGAGCGCTACGGTCCCTGGCGGTGGTTCTATTTCGGCTTTTGCAGCCTGTTCGGACTGGCGGTGCCGGAGCGGATCAAGGTGCGGCGCGCCAAATAACAAAGCGGCATCGGGCGAGCCCGTGCCGCTTTTCGTGGTGTCGTGCATCGCTTAGCGGATGGTGTCTTTCAGATTGGCGCCGATGGCGTTGCCGATGTTCGCCCCGCGCAGGTTTGCCTTGGTCAGGTTGGCGCCGGTGAGGTCGGCCCGGTCCAGGTTGGCCCCTGCCAGCTCCGCCCCGGCGAGATTGGCCCCGGAGAGATCGGCCCGTTCCAGGTTGGCGCCCTTGAGGTTCGCCCACTTGAGGTTGGCCCCGGAGAGGTTTGCCCCGGAGAGGTTGGCGCCGGCCAGGTTGGCCCGCACCAGCGTGGCCTTGGCCAGGTTGATGTTGGCCAGGTTGCAGCCGGGGCAATCCTGGGTCATGTCGCGGTAGAGGGCGTTGAGGTCGCGGCGGGCCAGGTCGGGATTGTAGCTGCGCGCCGATTCCTGGATCGTCGGCGCACTCGGCGGCGAGGCCACCACATTGGGCTGGTCGGTGGCCGCGGCCTTGGGCGCGTTTGGAGCGGCCTCCGCGCTCTGATGCCCCCGCCGCGCCTTGACCGCGAGAGGCTCATGGGTCACGCCGGTGGTCACCGTGAAGCGGCTGGCCACCAGGCCGGCGCTGGTGTATTGGTGATACTCCTCGCCGACCTTGTACACCGCGTAGCATTGCTCGTCCCCTTCCCCCCAGCGCTTGAACTTCATGCAGAGGGTGTCGCCCTCGATGTCCCAGGTGCCCCTGGTCTGATCGTTGATGTCCTGCTTGAAGGCGCGCAGGGAGCCGTCGGGGTGGAGTTCCACCTTGGCCTTGACCCCGTACTCCTCCATGACCAGGGTGTTGCCGCGCACCAGCTGGTCGAGCTGGTCGCCGGTGAGTTTGGTCTTGCCCGGTGCCGGCTCGGAGGGTTTGGCTTCGCCTGCGGCTTTGGTCTCGCCTTTCGACATGAGGCCGCAGGCCGTGGCCATGGGCAGCAGGGCCAGCAGGAGGAGGAGAGAAACGATGCGTGACGGACGCTGCACTGGGCGCCTCCCGGAAAGCGGTTGAGGGATATTTTCTGACGATTGCCTTTTATTACCTGAAAGTGGCCCGCTTGTCATGGGGGGAGTGGATTTTTTTGCAGGGCGGCAGGGTTGGGCGTCGTTTTTCCTTTCTTGCCGGTCTGCCGTTGTTTTTGGGCTGGCATCCCGGGCGGGCGGTGTGCTATGCTGGAGCCGACGCGCGGTCACGGATAGAGGGGGAACGGCCGCGTTTCTCAGGCCTCGGGGGGGTGGGGATGTTCGACAAGGTGATTCGCACGGATACCAGCGCGGCGCAATTCGTGACCCGGCTGGCGCTGGGGGTGGTGATCTGGCCGCATGGCGCCCAGAAGGTGCTGGGCTGGTACGGCGGGCCGGGACTGGCCAAGACGATGGCGATTTTCGCCGATCTCGGTTTTTCCGCCCCGGCCACGGTGGCACTGCTGCTGATCGAGTTCGTCGGCAGCGCGCTGCTGGTGGTGGGGCTGCTGACCAGGGTCTGGGCCCTGGGGCTTGGCATCACCATCTCGGTCTGCATGGCGCTCAACCACGTGCAGCACGGATTTTTCATGAACTGGTCCGGCAACCAGGCCGGCGAGGGCTACGAATACCACCTGCTGGCGCTCGGCATCTCCCTCGCGCTCGTGGTGCGGGGCGGCGGCATGCTGTCGCTGGACCGTCTGCTCTGCTCCGCCAAGGACCGGCGCAAGGCGAGAATCTTCTACTGAGCCGCGCCAGCCCATCCCCGGGGCGTACGCAGGCTGCCGAAAAAACAACTTTTGCCACAGCCTTTTAGCAGTCCGTTGAAAAACCATCCCTGGCTTTTTCAACTGTCGGTTGGCCAAAGGCGCTTTGGCCAACCTCGCGAATTTCCTGGTCCTTTCGGGCCGGCACAATTCGGCACCGCATCCCTGTGGTGCCAACAGCCCGTTTTTCAACGGGCTGCTAGTGGACCCGGTGCACCCTGGGCGGGATGACCGCCTCGCTCTCGCCGGCCTCTGCCTCCCATTCCGCCAACCGTTGCGCGAGCTTCTCCTCGCTCACCCCCACGGCCGCCGCGAGTTCCTGCCGGTCGTAGCAGGGGGTGCCCGTCTCGTCGTAACCGGTCGGCATCAATTCCGGGAAATGTTCGCTGGTGGCAAAGTGCGAGGCCGCGTTGATCAGCGCGCGCAGTTCCGGCGGCCCGTAGAAGAGCAGCCACTTCACCGCCTCGGCCCAGGTGGCGCCGTCCACATTCGGGCTTTGCAGCACCTCAAGGGCCATGGCCGTATCCCATTCGTGTTTGAAATCCGTCATCGTTGTTTCCGTGTCGTGTTGAGCACTTCCTGCCGGGTACGCACACAGGTCGCGCTGAAGGTGTCGAACTCCTCGCACACGGTCCTGACAAAGCGCCGTTGTCCGGCGTGGAAGACGCAGGCCGTGGCGAAGCGGCATTCCTTGTTGAACTCGTCCCAATGCTGGCATTCCTCCACGCACTCGGCACGGCCATGGATGATGCTCTTCCGCTGGTAGAGGCACCGCTTGTCGAAGTCGTCCCAGTACTGGCATTCGGTGCGGGTCAGCGGGACATCGCGCTCGCCGCCCGCGCCGCAGACAATGGTGGTCTCGCCGCTGCCGTACGATTGGCCCGGTTCGAGGACGATGGTTCTGGCCCGGGCCGAAGGCGCGATGAGGAGCAGGCAGAGGGGTATGGCGGCGAAGATGAATTTCATGGCGGTCACTGGCTGTTCTTCCTGTTTTCCACGTAGTGGGCCGCGGCCTGGGCCGCGACGCAGCCGTCGGCCGCGGCGGTGACGATCTGCTTGACGTATTTCTCCCTCAGGTCGCCGACGGCGAAGATGCCGGGGATGGTGGTCTCGCACTTCTCGTCGGTCGTCACGAAGCCGTTGGCATTGAGGCGGGTGCCGGCCGGCACCAGGCCGTTGTTCGGGACAAAGCCGATGAAGACGAAGACCCCGTCGGTGGGAAGACTCCGCTCGCCGCCGTCCACCGTGTTCTTGAGCCGCACGCCGTTGACCCCTTCGCTCCCGGCGGTAATCGCCGCCACCACCGTGTTCCAGACGATCTCGATCCGCGGCTCGGCCTGCACCCGTTTCTGGAGGATCATGCCGGCCCGGAAGGCGTCGCGCCGATGGACGATGGAGACCTTTTCGGCAATTTTGGCAAGAAAGAGCGACTCCTCCAGGGCCGCGTCGCCGCCGCCCACCACCACCACCTTTTTATCGCGGAAGAAGAAGCCGTCGCACACCGCGCAGTAGGAGACACCGCGGCCGTAGTTCTCGTCCTCGCCCGGCACCCCGAGCCGGCGCGGGCTGCCGCCGGTGGCCAGGATCACGGCATGGGTCCGCAGTTCCTCGCCGTTTTCGAGGCGCACCGTGTGGTGGTCGATCCCCGGCTCCACCTCCGTTACCCCGATGTTTCTGGTCGGCAGCCGGTAGCTCGCCGCATGGGCCGCCATCCGCTCGGCCAGTTCCGCCCCGCCGATCTGCACCGTGCCGGGCCAGTTCTCCACCATCTCCGTGTTGTTGAGCTGGCCGCCCGCCACCCCCTTTTCGAGGAGCAGGGTCTTCATGGCGGCCCGCATGGCGTAGATCCCGGCGGTGAGCCCGCCGGGGCCGCCGCCGATGATGATGAGGTCGTAGATCGTCTCGGTCATGGTCTCTTCCTTGGTGCTTTTTGCCCGCGGATTTCGGCGGCACGTCCCCGTGCCTTGGTGCCGGTTTTTCAAGGGGCGGTCAGAACCACTTCTTGCGTTTGAAATAATAAAGCATGGCGGCGGCGGTGGCAACCATCAGCCCCAGGGCAAAGGGGTAGCCGAATGCCCAGTTCAGTTCCGGCATGTTCCAGGGGCTTTTCTCGGTGTTGAAGTTCATGCCGTAGAGGCTGGTGATGAAGGTGAGCGGGATGAAGATGGCGGCGAAGATGGTGAGCACCTTCATGATCTCGTTCATCCGGTTGCTGATGCTGGAGAGGTAGATGTCGAGCATGCCGGCCAGGATGTCGCGGTAGGTCTCCACCGTGTCGATCACCTGGATCGTATGGTCGTAGAGATCCTTCAGAAAGGGGTGGATCGTCTCGCTGATGAGGTTGGTCTCCTCCTCCCGCATGAGCCCGTTGATCACCTCGCGCAGCGGCCAGATCGACTTCCTGAGGAGGATCATCTCCCGTTTCAGCACATGGAGCCTGCGCAGCGTCTCCTGGGTCGGCTCGGCGATCAGCTCCTCCTCCAGATCCTCGATCTCCTCGCCCAACTGCTCCAGCACGGTGAAGTAGTTGTCGATCACCGTGTCGAGCAGGGAGTAGGCGAGGTAGTCCATGCCCATCTTGCGGATGCGGCCCCGGTTGCTGCGGATGCGGTTGCGCACCGCCTCGAAGGTATCGCCCGGCCGCTCCTGGAAGGAGACGAGAAAGCCCCGGCCCAGCACGAGGCTGATCTGCTCGGTGTCGATGAAGCGGGTTTCCGGGTTGTAGCCCTGGGTCTTGATGACCAGGAAGAGGTAGTCGTCGAAGATGTCGAGCTTGGGCCGCTGGGTGGTGTTGAGGATGTCCTCGATGGTCAGGGGGTGGAGCTTGAAGCACTGGCAGATCTTCTCGATGAGGTCGGCCTGGTGGAGGCCGTCCACGTTGACCCAGGTGGTGGTGGCCTTGTCCTGGTAGAGGGTGCAGAGGTCGGGCCGCGGCAGGGTGACGATTTCGCAGTGTTCCTGGTCGTAATCGACCAGGGTGACCTGGACTTCCTTGGCCTTCTGTTCGCCGATGTGGACCGGCGTGCCCGGCGGCAGCCCGGCCTTCTGCGACGAGGTTTTGGGAATGCGGAACGTGGAGCCGGTCGTGGAGGCCAGGCCTGGGATGTTCATGGCGCCATCCTCTCCGGGTGGTGGTCAGCGGGCGCCGGGCCGGAACCCCCGCCTGTTCGCGTCTGGGAGAGGGCCGCCCGGAGGCGCCGGGGTCGGGAGCGGCCCCGGCGCCATCAGTCTAAATTTTACTCCTCCTTGCGCAGGCTTTTCAACCAGTATTCCATCTGCTTGCCCGCTGCCTCGCGGCCGCCGAGGCCGAAGGCCAGGGCAAAGGCCACCGCCACCGCGCCCAGGGTGAGGCCGAAGGCGAGATCGACGATGTCGTCGGCAATGCCCATGGCCCGGAGGCCCATGGCGAGCACCAGGGCGAGGATGGCCACCCGGGCGATGGTGGCCAGCCCCCGGTTGTCGGCGGTCTGCGAGAGGGCGTTGTAGGCCAGATTGGCGATGAAGTTGCCGATGGCGAGAATGACGAGGCCCAGTACGATCTGACCGGCAAAGACCAGGAACTCGCCGAGAATCGCGGCGAGCTGCGGCATGGCGAGCTGTTCCACCGCCGAGAGCGTGGCGGCCAGCATGATGAAGAAGAAGAGGATGCCGCCGCAGACCTTGGAGAAGGAGGCCGTCTCGCCCATCACCCCATGGAAGCCCAATTTTTCCGGGATGTGGTCGGCGCCGAGGTTCTGCAGGAGTTCGGTGGCGGCCGAGGTCGTGAAGCGGCCGACCAGGAAGGCCACCCCGAGGATCAGGGCCGCGGCCAGCATCTTCGGAATGGCCGAGAGGATGGTGGCGAGCATCTGGGTGGAGGGGATGGAGATCGCCTCGATCTTCAGGGCATCGAGGGCGGAGATGAGCACCGGGATGAAGACCACCAGAAAGACGAGCTGGCCCACGAGGCGCGAGAGACGGAACTGGTCACTGAGGCCGAGGCGGGCCGAGAAGCCGTCGAGACCGCGGGCCAGCACCTCCATGGAGCTGCCGAGGATCTTGGCGATGAAGTAGCCGGTGAAGGCGATGAGCAGGGCTGCCACCAGGTTGGGGAAGATGCCGAGGAAGTTGCCGAACATCAGCATCACCGGGTCGAGCACGTCCTTGACCCCCAGTACGTCGAGGGTCAGCAGCAGCACCCAGAGGGCGGTGAGGTAGTAGGCCAGGCTGCCGAAGAACCTGGCGATGTGCACCTCCTCGCCCACCTTGCCGGCCAGCCGTTCATCGACGTTGAGCTTGTCGCAGAAGGCGACCACCGCCTTGCGGATCAGCTTGGCGCAGCCGATGCCGACGAGGAAGACGAGGAGCGCGCCGAAGACGCTGGGCAGATAGCGGCCGATGGCGTCGAGCATGGGCGCGAGCAGTTGTTTGATGGTTTCCATGGTTCCCCCTTGTGGTGGTTGCGGAACGGCCCGGAGCCGTTGGCGTTGGGCCTTTGTTTCCCGTTATCCTGTGTCGGGCAGGGTTTTGTCAATCGCCTTTTGCCGGGCCGGCAGCCATCGGGCCGGCCCTTTTTCCCGGCTTGACTCCGGCCACCCTTTCCGCTGAAATGAAACAGAGGAAGAGGGGCGGAAGGGAGGGAAGGGGCGTCCTGTCCCTCTGGTTGATTCTCCGGCGGTCTGGTCGGCCTCGCGGAAAGGGAGGAGATATGCAGATACGGTTCCGGCTGCTGCTGGCCTTTGCCATGGTCATCCTCGTCATGGTCATCGGCGTTTTTCTCTCCCTTTCCGTGAGCAGGCAGATCCTGGGCAACGCCATCGGCCAGAACCATGTGGTGCAGACGCAACGGATCATGGAAAAGGTGGACCGGGAGGTGTACTACCGGGTCGAGGAGATACGGGGATACGGCCGGGACGTACTGTTGCGGGAAACGGTGGAACGGTCGAACCGGGCCATGGCCCAACGGGCCGACCGGGAAACGCTGATCCGGCAACGGGAGCAGGAGTGGTCCGCCGCCGGCCAGGAAGCCGAGATCCCTTTCGTGGCGGCGGTGATGGAATCCCCCCTTGCCGAGGAGCTGCGGGAAAAGAAGGAGTTTTATACCCAGGAATGGCTTCGGCATCCGGTCTATCCGGATCTGCTGGTCACCAACCGCTACGGCGTCGTCGTCGCGGCAACCGACAGGCCCAGCCATTACCTGCTGGCCGACGAGCCCTGGTACCGGGAGGCGCTCGGCCAGAAGGAGTTCTGGCTGGGCAACCTCGGGTACGACGACAGGGCCGGTATCTATTCCTGCGACATCGTGGTCAAGATCTTCGATGAGGAGCAGGCCTTCGCGGGGTTGTTCAAGGCGCGCCTCAACCTGGAGACGATCCAGTCCCTCCTGGCGCAGGAGGTCGAGCGGCACATGCACCAGACCCGCTACGACCAGGAGGTGCATCTCAAGCTGCTCACCGCGGACCACCGCCTGATCTACACCTGCGAGGCCGGTTACGCCGTCAACGAGGATCTCACGGGCCGGGATTTCGTACGCCGTATCGGCCAGGGAGGGTCGCACGGCTTTTTCGTCCTGTCCGGCGACAGGCCGCAGGAGGGGGCGGAACTCTTCGCCTACGCCCGTTCCGGCGGCTACCGCGACTATGCGGGGTTGGGCTGGCTTCTTCTCTACGAGCAGGGTTTGGCAGAGGTCTACGCGCCGGTCGATTCTCTCAGCCGCCACATGCTGGCCATCACGGCGGTGATGGTCCTGGCCGCCCTCCTCTTCACCCACTATTTCTCCCGCTCCTTTGCCCGGCTGGTGACGGAACTGGGGGCAACCACCAGGGAACTGGACGGCCGGGTCAAGGAACTGAACTGCCTTTACGGCATCTCGAAACTCGCCGACCAGGAAGAAGGCCATAGCGGGGCGATTCTCCAGGGCGCCGTGGACCTGCTCCGGGATTCGTGGCGGGAACCCGCGCGCATCTGCGCCCGGATCGTGGTGGAGGGAGAGGCGTACCAGAGCGCCGATTTCCGGGAAACGCCCTGGCGGCTCAGCCGGGAGATACGGGTGGCCGGCAGGGCGGCCGGCGCGGTGGAGGTGTTCAGCCTGGAGGAAGGCCCGAAAGGCGACGAGGGGCCTTTCCGCAAGGAAGAGCGGTATCGGCTCGACGCCATTGCCGAACTGCTCGGCAACGTGCTCGGGCGGTTCAGGATGGCCCGGGAGAAGCAGCAGATTCAGGGGCTGATGTTCCAGCAGGAAAAGCTGGCGTCCGTCGGTCAGCTCGCCGCCGGGGTGGCGCACGAGATCAACAACCCCACCGGCTTCATCGCCTGCAACCTCGGCACCATGAAGAAGTACGTCGCGAGACTCATGGAGTACGTTGCCGCCTCGGCGGCGAACCCGGCACCGGAAGAGCTGCTGCAACTCCGGCAGAAACTGCGCATCGATTTCATCGCCAAGGACATCGGCGCCCTGGTCGATGAATCGCTGGAAGGGACGGAACGGGTGAAGGAGATCGTCCGCAACCTCAAGAGCTTCTCGCGGGTGGACGAGGCGCAGTGCAAGGAGGCGAACGTCAACGACTGTCTTGAAAACACCATCAAGGTGGTCTGGAACGAACTCAAGTACAAGGCCAGGGTGGTCAAGGAGCTGGGGGAGCTGCCGCCGATCCGGTGCTACCCGCAGCAGCTCAATCAGGTCTTCATGAATCTTCTGGTCAATGCGGTGCAGGCGATCGAGAAGGAGGGGGAGATCCGGATCAGAACCTGGCAGGAGGGCGACCACGTCTTTGTCGCGGTTTCGGATACCGGCCAGGGCATTCCGGCGGAAAACGTCAACAAGCTGTTCGAGCCCTTTTTCACCACCAAGGAGGTCGGCAAGGGAACCGGCCTGGGGCTCAGCATCTCCCACGAGATCGTCCAGAAACACCACGGCCGGATCGAGGTGCAGAGCGAGGTCGGCAAAGGGACCACCTTCACGGTGATCCTCCCCTGCCACGGCGCGGCCTGAGGCCGGCGGGGCGCCCATCGTGCCGCGCTTCCCGGCTATCCCGTTGTCATCTCCACGCGGTAGGTGCACGAATCGCCGTCCTTGTCCCGGCAGGGGGCGGCATCGTCGTGCTTGACGAAGAGGTGGTGCCCTGGCGGCGTGAACTTCCGGGCAATGCCCTCGATGATCCCCCGGTCGAATTCGCAGGGATAGGGGTTGCGGCAGGTGAGGGTGAGGGCGCCGTCCGGCGACTTGCGGAAGTGGTAAGAGCCGATCTCGCCGCCCCGGTGGTTCATGTGGTAGGCGACGTCGATGGACGCCAGCGCCTTTTCCAGGGAGTCGATCTCCGCCGGGAACTGGGCGCTCTCCGGGATCTTCGTGCCGATGGAGTAGAGGGCGTGGGGGCCGATCTTCTCCGCGACCGCCTTGAAGGCGTTGAGGCAGGCCTGTTGGGGGTACCATTCCCCTGGCCGCGGGTCGGGGATGCCGTTGTCCGCCAGGATCTGGAAGGCCTTCCTTTCGAAGTGTTCCATGCCCTTGACCAGGGAAAGCACCGCCTCGCCGGTTATCTCGACCGCTGGTGCGAAGGCCTGAAATTGTGTCATCCCTTCTGTTCCCTTTTTTGTCTCTTTGGCGAATTATAGCACAACCGAGAAAGCCGAGGCTGGGAAAACGAGGCGGGAAGAGGAGGCCGGCGCGGAGAGGGAAGCGGCAGGCGGAAACCTGCCGGTGGCGGACTTGGGCCGGGGCAGGCGGTTAGGGCATCCCCCGCAGATCGGTGAGGGTAATGGAGCGTGGCGATTCGGTGGGTGTCGCGCTGGCAAAGTTCTGTTCGAGCCCCTCCTTGAGACCGGCCAGGAGATCGTTCGTTGCCTCAAGGAACTCCGCATCGTGTTCGGTACGGTTGATGGTGGCGTGGAGCACGATTTTATGCGGTTCGGGCGGGTAGCCGGTGGTCACGGTCCAGGCAAGGGCGTTGGGGCAGTCGGGCACGGAGAAGCGCACCCCGCCCATCACCGTCTCCTCGCGGAGATGAAAACGGCCCCAGTGGAGAAAGTAGATCACCCGGCCTAAGGTCTCGGCCTCGTCCACCGCCTCGATGGCTGGGCAGTAGAGTGGCAGGGTGTCGATCACGACCTTCGCCCGGATTTCCGCCTCGGTGGTGACGATATCGGCAAACGCGAAGAATTCCATGCCTTCTCTTTACGGCTTGGCAGCGACTTTGACAATCACCTTGTGGAGTTCCCCCGGCGAAACCAGCGGGGCGTGGGCATCCTCGGGGAAGAAGATGACAAAGGCGCCGGGGTGCACGGCAACCCAGGCATCCGGGGCATCGGCAAAGAAGCGGATGTCCTTTGCGCGATTGTATTCCTTGGTCGGCCGGGTGCAGCGGGACGTGGCCTTCCAGCCCATGGTGTCGGTGCCGGCCAGGACAAGCTGGATGTCGATGTATTTTTCGTGGGCCTCCAGCGGGGCCTCTTCCCTGGCGCGGCCGGTTCCCTTGTCCACCATCGCATAGACCCGGTCGCCGTCGATTTCGTATTTCCCCAATGCCAGCTCCCTCAGGTCCGGCCGGGCGAGAAAGGCAAAGGCCTTGGCGAAGAGCGGGTGGAGGGGGGTGTAGCGGTGGGCGTTTTCGAGAACATCGAGGATCATAGGGGTTCCTTCAAGCGTGGATTGCCTCGGCGTGCAGCTTGATTCCCAACGCGCCCACGACCTTGAGGATGGTGGCAAAATCCGGGCTGCGCTCGCCGGAGAGCGCCTTGTACAGACTTTCGCGGGACAACCCGGCCTCCCGCGCCACCTGGGTCATGCCCTTGGCGCGGGCAATGTCGCCCAATGCCTTGGCGATGAAGGCCGCATCGCTGCCCGCCTCTTCCAGGCACGCCTCCAGATAGGCGGCCATTTCCTCCGGGGTCCGGAGATGTTCCGCAACATCGTAGCGAGTGGTTTTGGTTTTGGGCATAGCGTCCTCCTACAGATTTCGCGCAAGGCGTAACGCGGTTTTGATGTCTGCCGCCTGGGTGCTTTTGTCACCGCCGGCCAGCAG
>JBFLYY010000225.1:0-3033 GCA_040756495.1 Thermodesulfobacteriota bacterium
CGAGCGGGTCTCGAAGGCGAAGCGGTGGTCCACCGCCCGGTCGAAACGGCCGTCGGTGAGGACGTTGGCGACGATGGCCGGCTGGCAGTTGCGGAAGACCCAGCCGGCGAGCCCCATCTCCACCCGGATGGCCTGCCCCTGCAACACCTTGCTGCGCGGCCCGGTGGGCAGCGAGATGAGCATCTCCTCCGTTCCCGGCCGGGTCAGGAGGATGGAGCTGGCCTCGCAGCCGATGAGGGTGTTGGTCATCTCCAGGGCCTCGTGGAGAATCCACGGCCCCTTGCAGATGTTGTGCAGCAGCACCGAGATGCGGAAGAGGGTGGCCAGCTCCTGGTGGGTCATGTTTTCGAGGAGCGATTCGGGCAGCATCTGGTGGAGCAGCCCCTTGGCCAGGGCCGACGGACTGATGGCGTTCATGTCCATCAGGATGTCGCCCAGGCATTTGCCGTTGACGTGGCTGTCCATCCACGGCAGCAGACATTCCTTGATGGCGTTCAGCAGGCTCGCGTTGCTGAGGCGGCTGTGTTTTTTCCCCTGCTGGGCCGCGATGGCGGCGTTGATCTGGTCGCAGGAGGCGAGGCCGAGATCGCGCAGCACGTCGCCCAGCCTGCGCCACTGGCCGCGCAGGTCGAGGAGGTGGGAGGAGAGGTTGGCGGCGATGTTTTCGTGGTAGGGGTTGCTCCCCTCGCCGAAGAAGATGGTGAGGTAGCGGTCCATGTGGCCGTGGCGGGCGAGGCGCGGGGCCACGAACTCCTCGTAGAAGTGGAGCACGCCGTCCTTGAGTTCCTTGGCGGACTTATAGACCGGCGCCCCGAGCTGCCTGATCTGTTCGGTCCCTTCGTGCTCGTAAACCTCCTTGAACTCGACAAAGAGATCCTTGAGGCGCGGCAGGTATCGGTTGTCCGCCATCTGGGCAACGAGATCCGCGGTGGGGATCATCCTCGCCATGGCCAGTTCCAGCGGGTCGGCAAACAGGGCGGCGGCCTCGGGTTCCTGGCGGTAGTCGGTGAGCGAGATCATGGCCGGCACCAGCTCCCGGGCCCGGGTCGGCCACTGTGCTTCCGCCAGATAATGGCGGGCCATTTCCATGCCGCGCTCGACGTGGGTGAAGGTGTATTTGCCGCCGTGGCCCTCGCGGTCGCCCTTGTCCTTGATGTACCCGGAATCGTGGAAGAGGCCGGCGGCGATGCCGCAGAGAAACAGCTCCTCCGGGAATTTCCGCTGGCTGGCCGAGCGGTTCCAGCCCGCGGCCATGCGGGTCACGGTAATGGCGGCGTCGAGGGCGTGACCGAAGTTGTGGTAGGGCGCCTCGCATGCCTCGTGGGTGGGCCAGCGGCCCTCGTAGAGGTCGGCCACGTCCTTGAGCAGTCGGTTGAGGCGGGCCGGTATCCGGCCATATTCCTCGCGTACCACGGTGAGCAGAATATCGATGGCGGCCTGATTCTTGGCCTGGCTCTCGCCGGTGTTGCCGCGCCGGTTTTTTTGTGTGGTTGCCATGAGTTGCTGCGGTGATCGTCGTCCGTAATGATTTTTTTCATGGTATCTGTGGACAGGGGATTGGTCAATCGGATATTGCGGTTTATGCTCTTTTCCGGCTCGCTTCTTTGCGGTCGCCGCGCTTCGTGCGTTTTTCAGGTGCAGCCGCCCCGGGGTTTGTGGTAAAAATTGCCATTTCGGCACGAGACCAGATCCGGCCCCTGGCCGGCATTTTATGAAACGCGACGGGCGCCCGCCAGGCCGTCCGCTCCGGAGGTGCAGACATGGGAAAGACCATAACCGAAAAGATATTCGCCGCCCACCGGCGCGACAATCCGACGCCGGACAACGCGATCCTCGATCTCGACGTGGTCATGTGCCACGAGATCACTACCCCCATCGCGGTGACCGACCTCGAGGCCCGCGGCATGGACCGGGTCTTCGATCCGGACAAGATCAAGGTGGTGATCGACCACGTCACCCCCTCCAAGGACTCGAAAACCGCCACCCAGGCCAAGATCCTCCGCGACTGGGCGCGGCGCCACAAGATCCGCGACTTCTTCGACGTGGGCCGCAACGGCGTCTGCCACGCCCTCTTTCCGGAAAAGGGCTTCATCCGTCCGGGCTACACCGTGATTATGGGCGACTCCCACACCTGCACCCACGGAGCCTTCGGCGCCTTTGCCGCGGGTATCGGCACCACCGATCTCGAGGTCGGCATCCTGAAGGGGGTCTGTTCCTTCCGGCTGCCGAAGACCATGAAGGTCACCATCACCGGCACCCTGCCCAAAGGGGTCTATGCCAAGGACGTGATCCTCTACATCATCCGCCAGGTCACGGTGAACGGCGCCACCGACGCCATCATGGAGTTCGTGGGGCCGGTGGTGGAGAAGATGTCCATGGAGAGCCGCATGACCCTCTGCAACATGGCCATCGAGGCGGGCGCCACCTGCGGCGTCTGCCTGCCGGACCGGGTCACCGCCGAGTACCTCTGGCCCTTTATCAAGGACGAATACGGCTCCCTGGAACAGGCGGTCAGCGATTTTGCGCAGTGGCATTCCGATCCGGACGCGACCTACTGGAAGGAGCTGACCTACGACGTTTCGAACCTCGTGCCCCAGGTCACCTACGGCTTCAAGCCCGACGAGGTGAAGGACGTCACCGAGATGGAAGGCCGGCCGGTGGACCAGGTCTACATGGGCTCCTGCACCAACGGCCGCATCGAGGATCTGCGCGAGGCCGCCAAGATATTGAAGGGCCGGACCATCGCCGACACGGTGCGCGGCATCCTCTCGCCGGCCACGCCGCAGGTGTACAACCAGGCCTTGAGCGAGGGGATCATCAACATCTTCATGGCGGCGGGCTTCTGCGTCACCAACCCCACCTGCGGCGCCTGCCTCGGCATGAGCAACGGCGTTTTGGCCGAGGGGGAGATCTGCGCCTCCACCACCACCCGCAACTCCAACGGCCGCATGGGCAAGGGCGGGATCGTCCATCTGATGAGCCCGGTCTCCGCCGCGGCCGCCGCGGTGGCCGGCCACATCACCGATCCGCGCA
>JBFLYY010000226.1:0-12767 GCA_040756495.1 Thermodesulfobacteriota bacterium
CATCCTCTGCTTCGACACCTTTGGGCTCCCCTATGCGGACCTGGTGCTCCAGATCGAGCAGGGCAAGCGGGACAAGGCGGACAGAGAGACGATCGACGCCAGGACCAAGGCGGACAAGGCCGGGCTGCCCGGCTCGGTGATGATCTCCGATGCCTTCTTCCCCTACCGTGACGGCGCCGACGTCGGCATCCGCCAGGGCGTTTCCGCCATCCTCCAGGCCGGCGGCTCCATGCGCGACTTCGAGACCATCGAGGCGTGCAACGAGGCCAACCCCAAGGTGGCCATGAAGTACACCGGCCAGCGCTCCTTCAAGCACTGAGCCAACCGGCCCGGACGGCACAGGAAAAGGCGCAGGGGACGAAATCCCTTGCGCCTTTTCTGTTGGCGGTGCCTGCTTTGGTTGAGGAAAACCTTTCTCCTATCCCTTTTTTTCCTCCTCGTCCACCAGCTCGGGATAGTGCTTGCGCAGGCACTCCGGGCAGACGCCGTGGCTGAAATCTATGCCGGAGTGCTGGCTGAGGTAGCTCTCCAGTTGGTTCCAGTAGCCCTTGTCGTCGCGGATCTTCTTGCACCAGGAACAGATCGGCAAGAGCCCGCTCAAGGTCTTCACCTCGGCCAGGGATTTCTGTAATTCGCCGATCAGCTGGGCCATCTGGTATTCGGCCTCCTTGCGGGCGGTGATGTCGTGGAAGATGGAGCGGGTGTAGGCAGGCTTGCCGTCCTTGAGCTTGGCGCTGGCATTGCCCTCCACCAGCACCCGGTGACCGTCCTTGGCGATGAAGACCGTTTCGATCCTGTCCACCGGCCTGCCGGCCATCACCTCGCCAAAGGCGGCCTGGCAGTGGGCGGTCTCCTCCGGCGCCAGGATGTCGAAGATGTTCATCTCCCGGATCTCCTCCTCGCTGTACCCCAAGGTCCGTCGCCAGGCCGGGTTGACGTACATGATATGGCCGTCCGGTCCCACACTCTGGATGAGGTCGGTGGTGTTTTCGAAGAGGTCGCGGAACCGCTCCTGGCTTTCGCGCAGCGCCTCTTCGGCCTTGCGGCGTTCGGCGAGGTGTTGGATCAGCGGCCGGTTGATGAAGAGATGGAGGAGGGGGGTCAGGAAAAAGGCGAGCAGCAGGGCGTCCACCATGGCCCTGGTGAATTCCGAGTCCGGCTGCCATTGCTGGAGCAGAAGCATGACCAGAAACTCCACCAGAAAGATGGAGATCAGGGTGAAGAGGAGGGAGAAGTAAGGGGAGTGCGCCCAGCCGCTTTCCGTCGCCATGGCGCGCTGGCGACGATCGCTCCAGAAGAGCACCGCGATCACGCTGAGCAGGAAGGCGAACATCAGCAGCAGCGGCAGGATGGTGGCCAGGGTCCGGATGCGGTTTTGGCGCGCCAGGGGGCTGGAGATATCGTAGTAAATCTCTATCGCCCCGAGGAGGGTATCCCCATGTCTGATCGGCACGTGGGTTTCCACCACGTCAAAGGGGACGGCCCGGCCTTCCAAGGTTTTTTGGCCTTTTTTGACCACCCTTGTCTGGGCGTGCCCCTGACTGATAAGGGTATGGAAGTGCTCCTTTTCTCTTTGGGAACCGATCTCGGCGGGCACGCTCGAATAGATGATCGTGCCGCTGCGGTCGAAAATTTTCAGCTTTTCCAGCCGGAATTCGCTGGCGACCTGCTTTGTGGCGCTGCCGAGTTCTTCGGCTGGCGGCAGGGTGTCGCGGCCGGCCATCAGCATGCTGGTGATGTGGAGGGCAACGATTCGCGCCTCTTCTTCCGTTTGGGCGACGAAGGCCTTGGTGAAGGAAGGGGTGATGACATAGACGATGAGCAGGTGGTAGGCCAGGGCTGCCACGCAGGCAATGACGAAGATGGGGGTGATGCGTTCCCTGCGCATGTCAGTGGACCGAGCAGGAGATGCAGGGGTCGTAGGCCCGGACCAGCATCTGGGCGAGGAGTTCGATGTCGGCGTCCACCTTGCCCTGGGCTGCCCACTGGCGGGCCAGTTCCTTGAGGTCGGCGTGGATGTTGGCGTGATTCTGGCTCGTTGGGATGACGCAGTCCGCCTTGACGATGCGTCCTTCCTTGTCGAATTCGTAGGCGTGGTAGAGGATGCCGCGTGGTACCTCCACCGCGCCCACTCCCTTGCCCTGGCGCGGCGTGACCGGCACCCGCGGCTCCTGCCACTTGTGTTTGAGCAGCTCCTTGATGAGGGCGAGGGAGTCGTGAACCACGTGGACGCACTCCACGAGCTGGGCGATGTTGGTCATGAAGGGGTTGTGGTTGAGCGGGGTAAGGCCCAGTTGTTTGGCCACCCTGCGGGCTGCGGGGTGGAGATGGCTGAAGTTGTTGTTCACCCGGGCGAGTGCCCCTACGGCAAAGGAGTCGCGGGAGAGCTTGCTCAGCTTCGAGGTGAAGCCTTTGGCGCAGTATTCGTTGGTCATGGCCCGGTATGCCGCCTCTTTTTTCACCACGCCGTCGGAGGAGAGGAGATCGCCGCCGATAAAGGGGTAGCTGCGCTCGCCCCTGAGCGAGACGAACTCCGTTTCCCGGCTGAAATCGGGGATGGTGAGGGTCGCGAAGAGGTCGGCCGCGGCAGCGAGGTCGTCCTCTGCCGCGAGCAGCCGCTGGGCCAGTCGTTCCAGTTCCGCCTTCTCCGGCAGCATGGTGAAGCCGCCCACCACGGTGCGGGTGGGGTGGAGGCGGCGGCCGCCGATGAGGTCGCAGGCATCGTTGGCGAGCAACTTCAGGCGCAGGGCGCGCTGCACCTCCTCGGGGTGGCTCTGGGTGAGCGGCAGCACGCTGCCCACCCCGAGGAAGTCCGGAGCCACCAGAAAGTAAAGGTGGAGGATGTGGCTCTGCAGGGTCTCCATGTGTTTTAAAAGCAGCCGGAGTCTTGCGGTCTGTTCCGAGGGGGTGATGCCGAAACCGTTCTCCACCGCCCGGATGCTCGCCAGTGTATGGCCGATGGAGCAGATGCCGCAGATGCGGCCGCAGAGGTAAGGGGCGTTCTCCCAGTGTTTGCCCACGAGCATCGCCTCGAAGAAGCGCGGCGTCTCCACCACTTCCCAGCGGGCCTCCTCGACCCGACCCTGTTTGATCCGGATGTGGATGTTGCCGTGCCCTTCGACCCGGGTCAGATGGTTGATCTCTATGGTGCGGGAGGGCTTCATGACCGCTTGCGCCTCCTTTGCGCGCCTGCTGCCTCGGCCCGGCGCTCGGTTTTCGTGCGCAGTTCCGCCACCTGGCTGTGAAAGCCGCCGAAGCACTCGAGGCGGTCGATGAGGGTCTCGCGGGAAAAGCCGTATCTGGCCATGATCTCTTCGAGCTGGCGCACGTTGGCGACCTCGGCCGGGCCCCGGCAGCCCCAGCAGCCCCGGCGGTTGGTCGGGCACCAGGCATCGCAGCCGGCCCGGGTAACCGGCCCCAGGCAGGGCTCGCCGAGAGCGTAGAGGCAGATGTTCTCGTTGGCCTTGCACTCCATGCAGACCGGATGCTTGGGCACCGTGACCTTCTTGCCCAGCACGAGATTGGCGACCACCTTTTCGATCTCCTCCTTCCTGGGCGGGCAGCCGTAGATCATGAAGTCCACGCTGACGAAGTCGCTCAAGGGGCGCACCTCCCGGGTGGCGATGGGGAAGTCGCCATAGACCTCCTTTTTTACCCAGGCGAGGTCGTGGAAGCGGTTCTTGAGCTGGTTCACCCCGCCGAAGCAGGCGCAGGAGCCGAGGGCCACCAGGATCTTGGCGTTGGCGCGGATCTTTTCGAGCCGCTCCACCTCGTCGGCCCGGCTGATGCTGCCCTCCACCAGGGCCACGTCGTAGTCGTCGCTTTTTTCGCTCATGGCCTCGCGGAAGTTGACGAGTTCGACGAGGTTCAGGAAATCGAGCAGGGTCGCTTCGTTGTTCACGAGCTGGAGCTGGCACCCTTCGCAGGAGGTGAAGTCGAAGACCCCGACCCGCGGCCGGTCGAATTCGATGCCGAGATAGGAAAGGGGGCCTGCCATCAGATCGCCTCCTTGAGGTTCATCACCGACCAGTAGTCGAAGACCGGGCCGTCGAGGCAGGTATAGGTGGAGCCGATGTTGCAGCGGCAGCACTTGCCCCGGCCGCAGTGCATGCGGCGTTCGAGCGAAACGAACATCTTCTGCATGGGCAGCCCTGCCGCGGTGAGTTCGGCGCAGACGAAGCGGAACATCACCGGCGGGCCGCAGACCACGGCAAAGGTGGTGGCGGGCCGGAAATCGGCGGCGGCGAGCCGTTCCTTGATGAGGTTGGTGATGAGGCCCGTGGCGCCTTTCCAGGCGCGGTCGGGCTTGTCCACCGTGATGGCGAGGTTGATGTCGAACTGGCGCCACGATTCGTACTGGTAGGTGAAGAGGAGGTCGGCCGGGCCTTTCGCGCCGTACATGATATCGACCCGGCCGTAGCGGCTGCGGTTTTCGAGCACTGCCAGGAGCGGCGAACGCAGGGGCACGATGCCAAGGCCGCCCCCGATGAGGAGCACGTCCTGGCCCACCATGCTTTCCACCGGGAAGTGGGTGCCGAAGGGGCCGCTGATCCCCACCCGGGCCCCGCGTTCGAGCCGGCTCAAGAAGCGGGTGAGGTTGCCGGCCTCGCGGATGCAGAGTTCGATGTCGCCGTGGCGCAGGGGCGAGGAGGAGATGGAAAAGGGCGCCTCGCCGACGCCGGGCACTTCCAGCATCACGAACTGGCCCGGCTTGAAGCTGAAGCGCTGACGTTCCTCCGGCTCGATGATCTGGAGCTGGTAGAGCCTCTCCGCGCGGGTCAGCGGATAGACGTTGGTGATCTCCGCCTGGTAGCTGTATTCGAAACTGCCCAGATCCTCACGCCGGCGCTGGCCGCCGGTCGGGGCCAGAAGATTGACGAACGGCAGGTGGTTGGCCATCTATGCCCCCTTGGCGCGCACGCTGGCAATGACCTCCGGCACGGTGATGCCGGCCAGGCAGGAGACACCGCAACGGCCGCAGCCCACGCAGAGCGACTCCTCGTAGGCCTCCACGAAGCCGCGGTGCTTGTGGTAGTAGCGGTATTTGAGGCGGGTTGCGCTCTCCCGCCGGAAGTTGTGGCCGCCGGCCACCTCGGCGAAGTCGATGAGGTTGCAGGAGTAGAGGTGTTTGGACTTCACCGCGCCCTTCAGGTCGAGATCCACCGTTTCTTCCACCCCGTAACAGTAGCAGGTGGGGCAGACATGGGCGCAGGTGCCGCAGGAGAGGCATTTGTCGCCCCACTGCTGCCAGGCGGGCGAGTCGAATTCGAGGTCAAGGAGCTTGGTGAGGTCGGTGGTCTCCACCGTGGTCGTAAAGCGCCGGTTCCGTTCGGCCACCACCTCCTTGTAGCGGTCGTGGTCCCCGGTGGTGGGCGGCCGGGTGGCGATTTTCTGCAGGAACTGGTAGGCCGTGGCGGAGAGGATCTCGGCAAAGTAGCGGTCCCCGAGGTCGGTCAAAAAGAGGTCGAAGCCGCGCAGGGCGGTATCGGTACCCATGGAACGGCAGAAACAGCCGGGTTGCGGGGTGCAGCCCATGCCGATGATGAACATGTTGCGCCGCTTGGCGGTGTAGTACGGGTTGGGGTAGGGCGGGCTGCTCAAGACCTTGTCGAGCTTGTTCAAGGCGTTGATGTCGCAGGCATGCATGCCGAAGAAAACGATGGGCTTGTAGACGTTGTAGTCCACATGCTTTTCCCAGACCGGCCCCTGGACGCTGAAGGTGCAGAGGGTCTCGTGGTGGGGCAGGAAGTGGCGCTTGGCCGAGTGGATGGTGGCGGTGTAGTCGAGGTGGAGATCCTTGAGGTCGTAAGCGACGCCGAAATCATAGAGCGGCCGGCCAGCCTGATCGGTGCCCTTTTGGACCGGGCCGACCACGGTATTGGTCGCCAGCAGGTCGAAGAGGCGGGGCAGTTCCTTTTTGCCGAAAATCGCGAAAATCATGGCCAGGCTCCCGGAAAGAGAAGGGCGGTGGTGTGCCGCCCTTGTCTCTGGGATACCGCGATTGGCCGATAAAAGTCAAGTTGAAGCAGGGCAAGGGAAGGGGCTGGCTCTCAGCGGGCCACCACGTAAGCACCGGGGAAGCCGGCCTCCACCATCACCCGTTCCATCTGCTTGGCCGCGCTCAAGGTGTTGCCGCCCTTCATCTGCACCCGGTGGAAGACCTCGTCACCGCGCGGGTAATCGAAGACCACGGCCTGGCGGCCCTCCCGGAGCAGGCGGTCGCGCAGCCGCTCGGCATTGGCCGTCACCTTGAAGGCGCCCACCTGGACGTAGAAGTCGCCTTCCTGGAAGTTCCGGGTCTCGACGAAGCGGGTGGTGGTCACCCCGCCCTCCACCGTTTTCACCGCCTCGCCGAGAGCCGTGATCCGGACCCGGGCCGTGCCGGTGCGGACCACGTCGAGTTCGGTGGCGGCGCGGAAGGAGAGGTCGATGATCCGATCCTTCACAAAGGGGCCGCGGTCGTTGACCCGCACCGTGAGTTCCCGGCCGTTGTCGAGGTTCTTGACCAGGAGCGGGGTGTGCATGGGCAGGATCTTGTGGGCCGCGGTGAGTTCGTGCATGTCGTAGGTCTCGCCGTTGGAGGTCTTGCGGCCATGGAAGGGATAGCCGTACCAGGAGGCGATGCCGGTCTCCTCGTAGCCCTCGGCCGAGGGGATCGGATAATAGGCCTTGCCGTCGATCTCATAGGGGCGCTGGGTGGCCGGAACCCTGCCGCCCTTGGGTATCGCCGTTCCCTTGGGAGGGAGCGGGGGCAGGGAGGAAGGGGGAATCACCTTGGGGGCACAGGCGGTGACGAGCAGGGTCAGGCCGAGGGCCAGGGCGAGGAAAGGGAAACGGGAGGTCATGGCGTGGGCCTCGGGTTGGGGATTTGCAGCCGCTCGCGGTAGAAAGCGCCGGCCTTGCCGATGGTGTGCGGGGTGTAGGGCAGGAGCCCGCCGTTCGGACTCTGGGCCTTCACCGCGTCGAAGAGAAGCTGGTCGCTGGCGTCGATATAGGAGAGAGAGAGATCGAGGAGCGGCCGCATGACCACCAGGCGGCCGCCTGCGTCTTTGCCGATTCGTATCGTTTCCCAGCGCCGCTGGCGGTAGCCCTTGAGCCAGATGCCAGGGGCCGTTTTGCCCGTCAGGGCGTCCCGCATGGTGGGCGGCTCGCCGCCCTCGCTGTTGAGGCGGTTCTCCACTTCGAGGCTGCCCTGCACCGGCAGGAGGCTCCAGGGGGCGAGGTTGGCGCTGTCGGTCCGCAGGAGGTGGGTCTCCTCGTCGGTGAAGCTCCACTGGGCGTGGCAGACCGCGCAGGCCACCTTGGTGCCGTAGGTACGATGGGCCGGGTGGGCGAGTTGCGGCACCACGAGTTCCTTGCCCTCACCCTTGGTGGTGAGGACAAGGCCGGCTGCGCTCCGTTTCAGGTCGAGGCCCGGAGGCAGGCGGCCCCTGGCAACATGACATGCCTCGCAGGTGATGCGGGCAAAAGATTTGCCGGCCGCATTGGCACGTATTCCCATGAGTTCCTGGCCCGAGTGGCAGTCGATGCAGGTCATGCCGGCCCTGGCGTGGACGTCCGGGGCAAGGGGGTGGTACTCGACGCCGTAAGGCCTTTGGGAGCCGCCGTCGGCCGTATAGGGGGTGCGGAACTCGGTGCCGAAGTCATGCTCGAAACGGCCGTGGTAGTCGGCGCCCGCGAAGTTGCCGTAGTGGCAGTGGAGGCAGCCCTGGTCCCCCGTGTTTTTGCGGAATTGATGGCTGACCAGTTTGCCGCCCTGATAGTCGAGGTGGCAGGCGGCGCAGCCGGTGGCCCGGGTGGTCTCGGGGTAGCCGTCGCCCGTGCTGCCGATATGGCAGCGCAGACAGCGGCGGCGCAGAAGGTCGTCGGCCAGGTCCAGCGGCGAGGCGATGGTCTCATGCGCCGGCACCTCGGTGAGATTGGCAAGGGGTTTTGTGGCGCCAAAGGCGCGGCGTACGCTGTTCACCTCGTTGGCCAGGGTGAAGTGGGGCGACCGGGCCGCGTGCTTTGTGAACTCCCCGTGGCAGCGGCCGCAGGTGGCAGCCATCCGTTCCGGATGGGCCGGGGTGGCGATGAGCCCCGCGTGGGCTGCCTCCGGGCTTGTGGCCGGTTCTACCCCGCCGTGGCAGGTGGTGCAGCCGAGATTGTGGGGCTGGTCGAGGGTGTAGTCGTGGCAGCCGGTGCATCGCTTCGCCTCGGCCACCGCCGTGGGTGCCGCCTTCTCCTGCCGGCAGCCGGCGGCCACGGCAAGGAGCGCGAAGAGCAGGGGGATGAGCAGGCGCTGACGGTGTCTGGACAATGGCGGCATGGGCACAGGGGGTCACAACAGCGGGCTTCATGGCCCATCTTTTCCGTGGGCGGATTGCCCTTCACTTTAGCGGGCCGCACGCAAAAAGTCTTGCAAAAAAGTGAGGCGTGACGCCGGGTTGCGCTTTTGCGGGCCGTAGGCTCTTTTCGCTTGGCCTCCCTGTTTCGTGATGCTATAGTTGGTTTCCATGAAACCATCAAACCAATCCCACCGGACCAAGTTCATTTTTGTCACTGGCGGCGTTCTCTCCTCTCTCGGTAAAGGGCTTGCCGCCGCCTCCATCGGGGCGCTTCTCGAAAGCCGCGGACTCGCCATCACCTTCCAGAAGCTCGACCCGTACATCAACGTCGATCCTGGGACCATGAACCCCTTCCAGCACGGCGAGGTGTTCGTGACCGACGACGGGGCGGAGACCGATCTCGATCTCGGCCACTACGAGCGCTACACCTCGGCGGTGTTGAGCCAGAAAAACAACTACACCTCGGGCCGCATCTACTACTCGGTCATCACCAAGGAGCGGCGCGGCGAGTACCTGGGCGGCACCGTGCAGGTGATCCCGCACGTGACCGACGAGATCAAGAAGGCGGTGCGCCAGCTCGAAGGCGACGTGGACGTGGCCATCATCGAGATCGGCGGCACCATCGGCGACATCGAGAGCCTGCCCTTTTTGGAAGCGATCCGTCAGTTGCGCACCGACCTCGGCCGGGAGAACACCCTCTATCTCCACGTCACCCTGGTGCCCTACATCAAGACCGCCGGCGAGGTGAAGACCAAGCCGACCCAGCACAGCGTGAAAGAACTGCGCGCCATCGGCATCCAGCCCGATATCCTCCTCTGCCGCACCGAGACCAAGCTCTCCGACGACCTCAAGGGCAAGATCGCCCTCTTCTGTAACGTGGACAAGGACGCGGTCATCACCGCCCGCGACGTGGAGAACATCTACGAGGTGCCGCTCTGCTTCCACGACGAGGGGCTCGACGACAAGCTCCTGCAGATGCTCAACATCTGGACCGGCTCGCCGCGCCTGGAACCGTGGCAGGAGCTGGTGGAAAAGATCAAACACCCCTCCCGCCACGTGCTCATCGGCATCATCGGCAAGTACGTGGAGCTGAAGGAGTCCTACAAGAGCCTGCACGAGGCCCTGGTCCACGGCGGCGTGGCCAACGACGCCAAGGTGGAACTCCGTTACGTGAGCGCGGAGGATATCGAGGCCCAGGGCGCCGCGCCCCTGCTCAAGGATTGCCACGGCATCCTGGTGCCCGGCGGCTTCGGCAACCGCGGCGTGTCCGGCAAGATCGCGGCCATCACCTATGCCCGCGAGAACAAGGTACCCTTCTTCGGCATCTGCCTCGGCATGCAGCTGGCCACCATCGAGTTCGCCCGCAACATCGCCGGGCTTACCGGCGCCAACAGCACCGAGTTCGACCAGCTCTCTCCCCATCCGGTGATCTACTTCATCAAGGAGTGGTACGACTACCGCACCGGGGAGGTGCAGATCCGCGACGAGCATTCCGGCATGGGCGGCACCCTGCGTCTCGGCGCCTACCCGTGCAAGCTCACGCCCGGCACCTTTGCCCACGCGGCCTACCAGGAAGGCGAGATCTTCGAGCGCCACCGCCACCGCTACGAGTTCAACAACAAGTACCGCGAGCAGCTGGCGGAAAAGGGGCTCATCATCAGCGGCACCTCGCCGGACGACAAACTGGTGGAGATCGTCGAGCTGGCCGACCATCCCTGGTTCCTGGGCTGCCAGTTCCATCCCGAGTTCAAGTCGCGCCCCATGAAGCCGCACCCCCTTTTCCGCGACTTCATCAAGGCGTCCCTCGCCAACGCCGGCAACTGAAAAGCCCCCGCACGGAGGGAAGCCGTGGCCCCTGTCGCCATTCCAGGCCATTTCGAGGTCGGTGCCAACCGGCCTTTTTTGTTCATCGGCGGCCCCTGCGTCATCGAATCGGCAACCCTTGCCGAGGAGGTGGCAGGCACCCTGGCCGAAATCGCCAACAGGCTTGGCATCTCTTATGTCTTCAAGGCCTCCTTCGACAAGGCCAACCGCACCTCGCTCGATTCCTACCGGGGGCCGGGGCTTACCGAGGGGCTCAAGATCCTGGCCGGGATCAAGGAGAAGTTCGGCCTGGCGGTGACCTCCGATATCCACGAGGTGGCCCAGGTGGCGCCGGTTGCCGAGGTGCTCGACATCCTCCAGATCCCCGCCTTTCTCTGCCGCCAGACCGATCTTCTGGTTGCCGCCGCAAAAAGCGGCCGGCCGGTGAGCCTCAAGAAGGGACAGTTCGTTTCGCCGTGGGACATGCAGCACGCCGTGGGCAAGGTACGCGCCGCCGGCGGCGGAGAGCGGCTCATGCTCGTGGAGCGGGGCGCCACCTTTGGCTACAACAATCTGGTGGTGGACATGCGCTCCTTTCCGGTGCTGCGCTCCATGGGTTGCCCGGTGATCTTCGACGCCACCCACAGCGTGCAGTTGCCCGGCGGGGCCGGCACCAGCTCCGCGGGCCAGCGGGAGTTCATTCCGCCCCTGGCCCGGGCCGCCGTGGCCGCGGGGATCGACGGCATCTTCATGGAGGTCCATCCCAACCCGGCCAAGGCGCTCTGCGACGGGCCCAACTCCATGCCCCTGGCTCAGGTCGAGTCGCTGCTGCGCCAACTCCTTGCCATCCACCGGACCGTGACGCCGTTTCTGAACCCGGAGGGATGAGATGGCCGACCCGAGCTGCCCCATCGGCCCTGGCGGTTACCCCTCGGACTGCGACGTCACCCAGGGGCTCTTGGCCCGCTCCCGCGAGCGGGAGGCGCAGCAGACCGTCACGCGGGGTCCGGCGTGGCAGCAGGCCCTGGCCAAGGCCGCCGGGGTGAAACTGCTCCTCCTCGACGTGGACGGCGTGCTCACCGACGGCACCATCGTCTATACCCACTCCGGCACCGAGATGAAGTCCTCCAACACCAAGGACGGCTTCGGCATCCGCATCCTTCAGGAGAGCGGGGTGGCGGTGGGGGTGATCACCGCCCGCAGTTCCGAGGCCGTGCGGCGCCGGGCCGAGGATCTGAAACTCGCCCATGTCTACCAGGGCATCCGCAACAAGATCGAGGTCTTCGAAGAGATCCTGGCCAAGGAAAAACTGACCCCGGCCCAGGTCGCCTACATGGGCGACGACTGGCTCGACCTGCCCCTTCTCCTCCGCGTAGGTCTTGCCGCTGCCCCGGCCGATGCGGTGGCCGAGGTGCGGGAGGCTGCCCACTACGTGGCAACCCTGCCCGGCGGCCGCGGCGCGGTGCGCGAGGTGTGCATGCTCCTCATCGCGGCCCGGGGCAAGGAAGGCGAACTTTTGGAGAGGTACCGGCGATGATGGCCGGCAGCCGCAATCTCCTCTGGATCATCCCCCTGGCCTTGCTTCTCGGCTGGCCGCTCTATGGTCCGCCCCTTTCCCGCTTCCTGGCCCCGCGCGGCGACTTCGGCAAGGCGGGCCAGGCGGGCGAGGCGACCAAGCGTTTTGTCATGGAGGATGTGCTCTATCTCCAGGAAAAGGGCGGCCAGCTCGACTGGCGCATCCGTACCAACCGGCTGGCCACGGACGCCGCCAACAGCGACCTCATGGAACTCGCCACGGTCAGGGGCACCCTCTTCCGCGACGGTGCCGAGCACATGCAGGTGGGTGCCGCGGCCGGAACCTACGACAGCAAGAACGAGGTGCTCAATCTGCGCAACAACGTGGAGGTTCTCACTGCCGACGGCTACACCATCCGTTCCGAACAACTGGCCTATCATGAGAAGGAAAAGCGGATCACCGGCTCCTCGCCGGTCCGCATGACCGGCAAGACCCTCGATATCCGCGGCAACGGCCTCGACTACGACATGGCGACCAAGGCCTACGTGGTGGCGGGGCGGGTGCAGGCCTTAACCTGGTAATGGCGCCATGAAGAACATTCCCCTGAAGGATCGCATCATCCTGGCCCTGGACGTGGAATCCCCGGACAAGGCCAAGGAACTCGTCAAGCAGACCGAATCCCATCTGGGTTTCTACAAGGTGGGGCTCGAACTTTTCATGGCCGACTGGTTTGGGATCGTGGACTGGCTGGTGGATCGTGGCCACAAGGTGATGCTCGACCTGAAGTTCTTCGACATCCCCGAGACCGTGAAGCGGGCCGTGGCGCGGCTCAACGACCACCACATCACCTTTGCCACCATCCACGGCAACGACGCCATCATCCGTGCGGCGCTGGAGGCGCGGGGCGAGATGCAACTGCTGGCGGTCACGGTGCTCACCAGCTTTGGCGAGGATGATCTCCGCGCCATGGGCATGACCCAGAGTATCGAGGATCTCGTTTACTTTCGGGCCAGGCGCGCCCTGGAACTGGGTTGCGACGGCGTGGTCTGCTCGGGCCTCGAAGCGGGCCGTCTGCGGGAGGGCCTCGGCGAGAAGCTCATGCTCGTCACCCCCGGCATCCG
>JBFLYY010000227.1:0-17738 GCA_040756495.1 Thermodesulfobacteriota bacterium
CACCGGCCGGGCCACGGCCATGACCCGGCTCCGCTTCTGGCAGATCATCCGGGAGAGCGTGGCGGCCTGCGGCATAGAGAAGGAGATCAGCCCCCACGTACTCCGCCACTCCTTTGCCACCCATCTTCTCGAACACGGCGCCGACCTCCGCGCCGTGCAGATGATGCTCGGCCACGCCGACATCGCCACCACCCAGATCTACACCCACGTGGATGCAGGCCGCTTGAAATCGATCCACCGGAAATACCACCCCCGCGGCTGAGCCGGATTGCCAAAGCACGGCCAAGTGCAGTAGAGTGGTGGAAAGAGAGCAGCAGCGCGCCCTTCCTGCCCCAAGCCAACCCAAGGCGGCCCGATCCATGGACGTGATCACCACCCATCTCAACGCCGATTTCGACGCCCTGGCCGCCATGGTCGCCGCAAAAAAGCTCTACCCCGAGGCGATCCTCGCCTTTTCCGGGGCCCAGGAGAAGAACCTGCGCGACTTCTTCGTCCAGTCGGTGCAGTACCTCTACAACTTCCAGCGCCTGAAAAACCTCGACCTCACGCAGATCACCCGGCTCATCGTGGTCGATACCCGCCTGGCCTCACGCATCGGCCCCTTTGCCGAGTGCCTCAATGACCCCGATCTTGAACTCCACCTCTACGACCACCACCCGGACACCAGCGAGGACATGCACGGCACAGTGGAGGTGGTCCGCCCGGTGGGCTCCACCACCACGCTGCTCACCGGGCTCATCCGCGAACAGGGTCTCACGGTGAGCGCGGAGGATGCCACCCTCATGGCCATGGGCATCTACGAGGACACCGGCTCCTTCCTCTTCGACACCACCACCGCTGCGGACCACGAGGCCGCGGCCTGGCTGGTGACCCAGGGGGCCAACCTCAACGTGGTCTCGCAGTTCATCGCCCAGGAACTCACCACCTCCGAGGTGACCCTGCTCCACGAGCTGATCAAGGCGGCGATCACCTATACCATCAACGGCATCGACATCGTGGTGGCCAAGCTGAGCGTGCCCGGCTACATCGACGAATTCGCCCTGCTCGTCCGGCGCTTCATGACCATGGAGAACCTGAACACCCTCTTTGCCCTGGCCCGCATGGGCGACCGCACCTATCTCATCGCCAGAAGCCGCATCCCCGAGGTGAACGCCGGCGCCATCGCCCGGGAATTCGGCGGCGGCGGGCACGCCTCCGCGGCCTCGGCCACCATCAAGACCCTCACCCTCATCGAGGCGGAGGAGAGGCTGATCCAGATCCTGCACAAGCACGTGCGGCCGGAGAAGATCGCCGGCGAACTCATGAGCGCGCCACCCATCACGGTGAGCCGGGAGATCACGATCCACGAAACAGAGGAGATGCTGAACCGCTACAACATCACGGTCCTGCCGGTGGTGGACGAGGAGCGCCGGGTGGTCGGCCTCATCTCGCGGCGGGTGGCGGGCAAGGCGATCCATCTGGGCCTGGGTGAGCAGAAGGTGAGCGACTACATGACCAGCGAGTTCGCCACCCTGCCCTCTTCCGCGACCCTGGCGGACATCCAGGAGTTGATCATCGAGAACCGCCAGCGCATCATCCCGGTGGTGGACGAGGGCGAACTCAAAGGGGTCATCACCCGCACCGACCTCTTGAACCTGCTGGTCAACGACCCGGCCCACCTGCCGCGCAACCTCGTGGCCGAACAGCAGCCCTCGGCCGAGCGCCACCGCAACGTCCAGAACCTCATGGTGGAGCAGCTCTCGCGGCCGGTCACCGTGCTCCTGCGCACCATCGGCGAGGTGGCGCAGGAGGCGGGGATGCACGCCTACGCGGTGGGCGGCTTTGTCCGCGACCTCCTGCTCCACATCAGGAACCTCGACATCGACGTTGTGGTGGAGGGCGACGGCATCGCCTTTGCCAAGCTGCTCGCCAAAAAGCTGGGCGGCGAGGTGCGCACCCACATCAAGTTCAACACCGCCCTCATCAAGCTGCCAAACGGCCAGAAGGTGGACATCGCCACGGCCCGCCTCGAATACTACGACTACCCGGCGGCCCTGCCCACGGTGGAACTCTCCTCCCTCAAGCTCGACCTCTACCGCCGCGACTTCACCATCAACGCCATGGCGATCCACCTCAATCCCGCCACCTTCGGCACCCTGGTGGACTTCTTCAACTGCCAGAACGACCTCAAGGACCGCAAGATCCGGGTGCTGCACAACCTGAGCTTTGTCGAAGATCCCACCCGCATCTTCCGCGCCATCCGCTTCGAACAACGGATGGGCTTTGCCATCGGCAAACATACCGAGCGGCTCATCAAGACCGCGGTGAAGATGGCGCTCTTCAGCCGCTTCTCAGGCTTCCGCTTCTTCGGCGAGCTGAAGCTGATACTCAGCGAGGAGAACCCCTTGCCCGCCATCCGCCGGCTGGATGGCTTCGGGCTTTTGAAATTCCTCCATCCCAAATTGACGCTCCACCCGCGCCAGGAGACGATCCTCGAGGAGGTGAGCCGGGCGCTCACCTGGCACCGCCTCCTCTTCCGGGAGGAGGCGTGCCGCCAGTGGGAGGTCTATCTCCTCGCCCTGACCTCGGGCCTGCAGGTCAAGGAACTCGACGAACTCTGCCGCCGCTTCGAGGTTCCGCTCCGTACCCGTCAGCAGCTGCTCAAGGAAAAGGCCTTCTGCCAGAAGGTCGCCGTCGAACTGCGCCGGGCCGTGCCGACCACGAACAGCGCCATCTACCACCTCCTGAGCGAGAACCGCATCGAAGGGCTCTTGCTGCTCATGGGCGTGGTCCGCAAAAAGGCGGCCAAAAAGGCGATTTCCCTCTATGTCACCGATCTCTGTCGGGCCGAATCGCCCCTTTCCGGCGACGACCTCAAGGCCATGGGCTACCCCATCGGGCCGGCCTATGGGATCATGCTCCGCCATCTGCTGGACGCCCGTCTCGACGGCCAAATCGAGACGCCGGAAGAGGCGCGGGCCTTTCTCGCCCGCCACTACCCCGTGGAAAAGATCAAAAAACTGGGCCGCAGCATCCCCACAGCCACCCTGACACCGGAAGAAGAACCAAGATGAACATCGCCCACCTGGTCCAGGAATTCGCCATCCTGGCCCCTCCCTTTCTCCTTGCCATCACGGCCCACGAGTTCGCCCACGGCTATGCGGCCTTTCGCCTCGGCGACCCCACCGCCGCCCGGCTGGGCCGGCTGACCTTGAATCCGCTCAAACACCTCGATCTCTTCGGGGTGCTCGCCTTTTTCATCATGAAGATCGGCTGGGCCAGGCCGGTGCCCGTGGACCCGCGCTACTTCAAGGCCCCGGGCCGGGATATGGTCTGGGTGTCGCTGGCAGGGATCGGCGCCAACTGCGGGCTCGCAGTGGCATGCGGGGTGGTGGTGCGGCTGCTGGCCATGACGGCCGGAACAATGCCGATGTACTTCCTCTATCCCCTCATGCAGATGGTGGCTGCAGGGGTGTGGATCAACGTGATGCTGGCGATCTTCAATCTGATCCCGATACCGCCGCTGGACGGCAGCCGGGTGCTCGCCTATTTCCTGCCGCCGCGCCTTGCGGCAGGCTACGAGAAGCTGGAGCCCTTCGGCTTTCTCATCCTGCTGGCCCTCTTCTACGCCGGGGTGATCGAGAAGGTCATGGTGCCCCTCATCACCGTGGCCCAGCGGCTCCTCCTGGGCTAGCAGCCCCTATTTGCCGCCCTTCTTGCGGAAGGGCGCCTTGCCACTGCCAAAGGGAAAGGGCTTTTTCCCCTTCGGGCCAAACGGCCTGGCCGGCCGCGGCCGCTCTTCGACCGCAAGCTCCACCGCCACCTGCCGCCCCTTGACCCGGAGTCCGTGCAGCGCCTCCACCACCTGCTCGCTGAAGCGGCTGTCCGCCTCGATGAAGCTCACGGAATCCCGGATCTCGATCCGGCCGATGCGGATGCGGGCCCCCACGTTGGCGGCGTTGATCTGGCCGATGAGACTCTCGGGCCGCACGCCATCGCGGCGCCCGGCGCTTACCACATAGCGGGCCATGGGATGGCGGGCCGCCATCTTCCCCGGCGCCTTGGCGGCACCCCATGGGGCCTTGGCCCCACGCTCCTCGCGGACGTTCAGATCCGGGGCATTCCGATACGCCTCGCTAAAGCGGGCGAACTCCAGGGCAACGAGCCTGCGGATCAGCTCCTCCCGGCTCACCCCCGCCAGCTTCTCTTCAATCCCCGGCAGGAAGGGGGCCAGGGCCTCCTCGTCCACCTCGCTGGCGAGCAGGGCCGCGATGCGGTGGTTGAGCTTCAGAGCGCAGATCTCCTCGCCCGAGGGCAGGATCCCCTGCTCGAAGCGGCGTTTGAGCTTCTGCTCGATCTCGGCAATGCGGTGGCGTTCCCGCATGTGGACGATGACGATGGAGGTGCCGCTCTTGCCCGCCCGACCGGTGCGGCCGCTGCGGTGGGTGTAGTTGGCGATGTCGTCGGGCAGGTTGTAGTTGATGACGTGGCTTAAGTCCTGGACATCGAGGCCGCGGGCCGCCACGTCGGTGGCCACCAGGAGTTGCAGGTTGCGGCGCCGGAACTTCTGCATCACCGCGTCGCGCTGCCCCTGGGAGAGGTCGCCGTGCAGGGCGTCGGCGTTGTAGCCGTCCTGGATGAGCTGGTCGGCGATCTCCTTGGTGTCCTGCCGGGTACGGCAGAAGATGATGCCGTAGATCTCCGGGGTGCTGTCGGCAATGCGCCGCAGGGCCTGGTACTTGTCCTTGGCATGGACCACGTAGTAAACGTGGCGGACGTTCTCGGTGCCGGCGTTGCGCTGGCCCACGGTGATCTCCTTGGGCTTGCGCATGTAGGTGTTGGCGATGGCCGCCACCTCGCGCCCCATGGTGGCGGAAAAGAGCAGGGTCGTCTTCTCCGCCGGGGTCTCGGCGAGGATGGTGGTGAGTTCCTCCTGAAAGCCCATCTGCAGCATCTCGTCCGCCTCGTCCAGGACCACGAAGCGGATGGCGGATATGTCCACCTTGCGGCGGCCGATGAGGTCGTTGAGGCGCCCGGGGGTGGCAACGAGGATCTGCACCCCTTTCTTGATGGCCTCGATCTGGTAGTCGATCCGCGCCCCGCCGTAGACCGCCACCACCCGGATGCCGGAGAGATGGCTCGCCATGGCGCCGAGATCCCGCGCCACCTGAACGCAGAGTTCCCGGGTGGGGCAGAGGATCAGGGCCTGGGTGGGCCCTTTGCGTTCCATGAGCTGGAGGAGCGGGATGCCGAAGGCCGCGGTCTTGCCGGTGCCGGTCTGGGCAAGGCTGATGCAGTCGCCCTGCCCGCTGAGGATGAAGGGGATCATCTCCTCCTGGATCGGGGTGGGCTCGACAAAGCCGAGGTCGCCAAGGCCCTGGAGGATCTCCTCCCGGAGGCCGAATTCCGCAAATGTGGTCATGATCTTCTTCTTTGTGCTGGATGTTGCGCGGTCGCCGACCGCAAAGGAATTCACCCGGATTGTTCCGGGGAAGATGATACCTTCGAAGAGTACTGTTCCTTTTCCTTGCGTCCTTTATGCCGCATGGGTGCAAAGAAAAGGAACGCAAAAGAAGGAGGAAAATGGAGAAACAAAAAAACCGCCCGTTCCCTGCCAGAGGAACGTGCGGCGCACCGTCCTGGGTCTTTGCCCCGCGGCATCTCCAACTCACCGCGAGGAAACAGGCATATACCACACCCCCGCGAAAAAAGCAAATGGGGGCCACGGCAGGAAGAGCGGCAGCGGCCTCAGTTCCCCTTTTTGGCCGCCTGCTCGATCTTTGCGATCAACTCGCCGATGTCCACCGGCTTCATGAGATAATCGAAGAGCCCTTTGTGCATCCCCTCGATGCCTGCCGTGGTGGAGCCTTGGCCGGTGAGCAGGATCACCTCGATGGTCGGATCGTGCTGCTTGATGAGGCCCAAGGTCTCGATGCCGTCAAGCCCGGGCATCTTGAGATCGACGATCACCACCGCCGGCCGCCAGCCCCCCTGCATGAGGGCCATGGCCTCGTCGGCGCCGCCCACCGCCCTGGCCGCGAAGTGACGAAGCTGCAACCGCTCCGCCAGGGTGGCGGCGAAATCCTGTTCATCGTCGATGATCAATATCGGAATCGTTGCCATAGACCAACCTCCATCCTTACCCCTTCAGCGGAAAGCTGATGCTGAAGGTCGTGCCCTCGCCCACCCCGCTCGCCACCGAGACCTCGCCGCCCAGCTTCTTCACCAGCCCGTAGGTGATGGCGAGCCCCAGGCCGGTGCCGGGCTTTTCGCTGTCCCGCTTGGTGGTGAAAAAGGGTTCGAAGATATTCTGGATCAACTCCTCGGGAATCCCGGGGCCGTCATCGGATATTTCCACCAGCACGGCGCGGGGGCTCACCTGGCGGGTGGTGATGTCAATGTTGCCGTTCTTGCCGATGGCGTCAATGGCATTGTTGATGATATTCAGAAAGATCTGCTGCATCTGGCCTCGGTCGCTCTCCACCACAGGCAGGTCGGGCTGAAGGTCGAGCCGGATCCGGATATCGCGGTACATCGCCTCCTTGTCGAGAAAGCCCATGACCTCGCCGAGCACCTCGTTGATCTGCACCTTTTCCATGGTGCTCTCCATGCGGCGGGCAAAGCCGAGCAAGCGGTGGGTGATGACCCGGGCCCGCTTCACCGCATCCTCCAGGCCAGAAAGCTGCTGGAGGAACTTCTCCCGGCCCGAAAACTCGGTGCCGAGCTGCAACAGATCCTTCATCAGCCCCGCCTTCTCGTTGATGATCGCCAGGGGGTTGTTGATCTCGTGGGCCACGCCGGCGGCCAGACGCCCCACCGAAGCGAGCTTGTTGGTGTGCTCGGTTTCGGCGAGCATCTTCTCCCGCGTCTCGTCCGCCTCCCGCACCCTGCCGGCAATGACCTGCGAGATCCGCACCACGATCAGAATGGCGGCCACGACGGTCACGACGAAAATGAGCAACAGCTGATTCCGGAAGGAGAGCCAGGCGGAACGATCGGCCACGTTTTTCTGCTCCAGCACCAGCAGCCAGGGGGTTCCCTGCACCGTGCCCACCGCCTGGAGCAATTCCTTGCCCTCGTAACGCTTCTCGATCACCGAGACTTCCTTCTTGCCACGGCGTCCCGCGGCGAGCGGGAAGGTGTCGTGCACGCGGCCGTAATGACGGGAGGAGGTCTGCAACTGCCCCTCCTGGTCGATCAGGAAGATGTCCTCGGCCAATTCGGTGCTGATGGAAAAAAGGAACTGGTCCAGGGTGTCGGTGTCGATGCTCGCCCGCAGCAGCCAGTAGCCATCCGCCTCCTTCTTGGTGACGGCGACGACGAAGTGGGGGACATTGCGGAAGCCGAAAAAGACCTCGCTGACAAAGGCCTTGCGGGTGAGAGCCCGGTTGTACCAGGGCGTTTCCAGATAATTCTTGCCCCGCAGATTGTAGGGGCCGGCATAGGCGACCTGGACGCCGTCCGGCGCGATGATGCTCAGGTCCACCAGCCCCGGATGCTTGTTTTTGAGGTCGGCAAAGAGGCGGTCCAGCCGCTCCGGCGCCACAAGCCCCGGCAGAACGTGGGTACCGGCAACAACCACCAGGGAATCCTTGAGGCGGTCGAGAAAGACCTCCAGCGAGCGGCAGGCGCTCTCGGCATGCCAGCGGATGTTGTTTTCCGCCTCGAACTGGGTCAGTTTCTGATAGCGATAGAAGCTGAGTCCCGCTACCAGAGAGAGCGGCGCCATGGTCAGCAGGAGCATGATGAACAGCAGGCTGCGCCGCAGGCAGCGGTAGCGTTTCGAGATATTGAGTTCGCCACTCTCCCCGCCCCCGCACAGGCTGAGGAATTGCCCACACCGAGGCCAACGCAGTTTCATCGCTTCCTCCCCTTCTGCCGCGCCCGCAGAATCTCCCCCGGCTGCAACCGGCCGGCGACAACCCGCTCCAGGGCCAGCCGCCACGGTCCGACCACCCGGTCGATCACCCGGATCTTCTTCCACGAGAGATACTGGAAATGGCCCTCCTCGATGGCGCCGCAGAGAACCAGGCCGCCCCCCTCCTTGAGGATAAGGGCGCAGAGTTCGTCGGCCGAGGCCGCGGGCATGAGGACGATGCGCGGCTCCCCCGTCACCGCGCCAGCGGCACCTGCCTCGGCGATGGCCACCTCCACCGCCAGATCGAAGCGGGGTGCCACCTGCTCCCCAAGAATCGGGATCAATACCTTCACGGCCGCTACCCCAGCCCGTGCTGCTTCATCTTGCGCCAAAGCGTGCTGCGGCCCCAGCCGAGTTCCCTGGCCGCCTCTCCCCGGTTGCCCTTGGAGCGGAGCAATGCCTCCATGATCAACCGTTTTTCCGCGCCCTGCCAGCTCGCCTCCCCGGCAAGGGCCGTCGCAGGCCCGGAAGCAGGAACGGCGGTCGAAGAAGAAAGCGGCGACAGCGCCTGCGTCCGCCCCATATACTCCGGCAGATGTTCCGGCAGAATCTCGCCCCCGCGGCAGACGCTCACCGCATATTCGACGATATTGCGCAACTCCCGGACATTGCCGGGATAGCCATAGGCGGTGAGCCGGGCCAGGGCCTTGGCGGAAAATCCCCCAATCGCCTTGCGCTGGCCCACGGCAAACTGCTGGAGAAAATGGTCGGCGAGGAAGGCTACATCCCCGTCCCGCTCACGGAGCGGCGGCAGATGGACATTGAGCACATTGAGCCGGAAAAAGAGATCCTGGCGGAATTTCCCCTGGACCACCAATTCCTTGAGGTTGCGGTGGGTACCGGCGACGACCCGCACGTCCACCTGCACCCTCTTGCTGGAGCCCAAGGGATAGAAGGCGCGGTCGTCGAGCACGGTGAGGAGTTTTACCTGGAGGGGGAGGGGCAAGTCGCCGATCTCGGTGAGGAAGATGGTGCCGCCCTGGGCCAGGCGGAACATGCCGGGCTTATCGGCGTGCGCCCCGGTAAAGGCGCCGCGGGCATGGCCGAAGAGTTCCGATTCGAGGAGGTTTTCCGGCAGCGCCCCGCAGTTCACCTTGATAAAGGGAGCGCCCGCACGGCGGGAGGCGTGGTGGATCGCCTCGGCAAAGAGATCCTTGCCGGTGCCGGTCTCGCCGGTCAGAAGGACCGTGGCGTCGGTGTGGGCGAGAACCGGAACGAAGTCGAGCACCTCCTGCAACCGCGGGCTGTGACCGATGATCCCCTTGACCTCCAGGCCGCCGCCTCGCTCCTTTTCCAGGGCGCGGAAGAGAGAGAGATCCTCGACCACCACCAGCAATCCCGGCGCATTGCCCTCGCCGTTGCCCACCGGCGAGACGGTAAGGCGGACCGGAATCTTCTTGCGGCTGGCACCGACGAGATCTCCCTCCGATGCCACCGGGCCGCCGCTTTCCGTCGCCTGTCGATAGAGGGGGTTCCGGTGGCTCAGGTGGCTGCAGAGCACGGCATCCGCCGCAACGCCTTGCACCTGGGCCGCCGGATAGCCGGTCAACCGCTCCAGGGCATGGTTCATCCCCAGCAGCCGCGCTTCGTGGTCCAGCAAGGCCACGCCGTGGGGCAGACCATTGAGGATCGCGAGGATATCGGGCAACCGCCATCCGCTTTGTTTCATAATGTCCTCTTTTATGCCAATACCTCCCAAAACGTCAAGGCTTTTCCCGAACAACCACCAGAACTCCCTGCCACGCCTGGAAAAACAATACAGCCCCTCCCTTGCCCACCCTCAGAACATCCTGGCCCCAACGTCTCTTTTTGTTTCACCAATGTTTCAAGGAGAGCCTTTCCCGAAACCGGCAAAGAAAGACAACCATTTGAAATAGAAGGATATTTCAGAATGGCACGCTTTTTGGAGAACAGAGAGACAGGCACGTACCAGAACGCACCGGCACCCAGAGGAGGCACCCCATGCAACACCGCAACCGCCACGCCAAATGGACCACCGCCATCACCTTTGCCGAGGCCGGCGAATGGGAAACGGCCCGGCTCTACATGCCCCCCGTCAAGACCACCCTGCGGGCCTGGCTGGAGAAGACCTTCATGGCCATCGCCTTTGCCGAGGAAGGCATGAACAACGAGGCCCTGCGCCTCACCGGCACCCCGCTCCGCCGATGCGGCTGCTGCGAGGCCTTCCTGGCCCGGATCGGCCTGAACGAGGCCTCCATGACCTTCGGTCTGGTGCCCACCACCCAGATCGCCGGTCGTCGCTAGGCCATGAACCCTACCGTCCAGATCGTCTCGCCAGATCACCCCTTTGCCGAGTTGCTGCGCGGCAAGATTGAGGACTGGGGGGTTACCGCGGTCATGGGCGACGAACATCCGCAACAGGCGGTGCAGGCGGCGGCCAACGGCGAAGTGGACGTGATCCTGCTCGACATCCGGCAGCAGGCGACCATCATGGTCAGCCACCTGGCCGCCGCCACGCAAGGGCTGACCGGGCTGGAGGTGGTACTCATCAACACCCCGGAGGGCGTCAGCGCCTCCATGGAAGGGATGCGGGCCGGAGCCTCGGACGAGATCACCACCCCGCTCGACGCCGCCACCCTGAAGGAGAAGATCATGGCTGCGGTGTGCCGGCGACAAAAGGCGAAAAAGGCGGCTGGCCGCGCGAAGCGCTCCCTCTGGGGGCTGCTCGAACAGACCATGAACGCCGCCACCTTTGCCCAGGCCGGCGAATTCGACACCGCCCTGGAATTTTTTGCCGAGCAAGAGTCCGCAACCAAACCCAAACCGCCGCGGGAGTAAGCGGGCCGGGCACAACCACCAAGGAGAGAGGGTATGGAAGAGATCAAGATCCTGCTGGTCGACGACGAAGAGGACTTCGTCAACACCCTGGCCGAACGCTTGAACCTGCGCGACCTGGCCAGCGAAACCGCCCTGAACGGCGAGGCCGCCCTCGAATTCGTGGGCGACCGGTTGCCCGACATCATGGTCCTCGATCTCAAGATGCCGGGCATCAACGGCATGGAGGTGCTCCGCCGGGTCAAGCAATTCTACCCGCAGATCCAGGTCATCATCCTCACCGGCCACGGTAACGACCTCGACGAGGCCGAGGCACGACAGATCGGCGTCTTCGACTACCTCAAGAAGCCGGTGGACATCGAACTGCTGGTGGAGCGCATCCGCGCCGCCTATCAGGAGAAGAGGCAGGTGGACACCATGTCCGCCATGGCCTTTGCCGAGGCCGGCGAATTCGACACCGCCCGCACCATCCTCAACAAGTAGCCACCGGCCACCCTCGCACGCTGCCATGAAGATGTACGCCGCCACCATCCCTGCCGAGGTACTCCACCTCAAGCCTCGGCATCTCTATTATGCCCGCCAGAAGCAACTCTTCGTGCTGGTCTTTCTCGCGGTGGCGGTGGTGCCGCTTTTTTGCATCAACTGGTACGCCTCCCATTACTACGAAAATTCCTGGCTCAAGAAGACCAGCGCGGAACTGACCGGCATCGCGGAGAGCCGCCGGGAGATTGTCGATCGCTTCCTCGCGGCCCAGGAGAATCAGCTGGCAGGCTTAGTGGCCTTTGGCTCCCTCGAAACCCTGGGACGGCAAAAGGAACTGGAACGCCTCTTTGCCGGGTTCAAGCGCGACGGCGCCATCACCGACCTCGGCGTCATCGACCGGGAGGGCAATCACCGCGCCTACGTCGGCCCCTACAGCCAGGAACTGGCCGGCAAAAACTACGCCGACACCCCCTGGTTCCACGAGGCCATGGGCAGCGGTCGCTACATCAGCGACATCTTCAGCGGCTACCGCAAGGTGCCGCACGTCATCGTCGCGGTTGCCGACCCGGAGCGCACCTGGCTGCTCCGCGCCACGATCAACTCCGAACTCTTCAATGCCCTGGTGGCCAGCGCCAATGTCGGCGAAGGCGGCGATGCCTTCATCATCAACACCAAGGGCGAACTCCAGACCCCCAGCCGCCAGAATCGGGACGGCCTGAAAAACGAGCAGGTCGCCAAGCTCACCGCCGTCGCCAATGAGGATCGCGGCCCGCAACGGGTCGGCAACCATCTCTATGCCGTTACCCCGCTCAAGGGCGGCGACTGGCTGCTGGTTCTCGAAACAGACCTGCGCACCGCCCTGGCCGATTTCTACCAGGCGCGCCACTTCGGCCTTCTCCTCATCCTGGCCGCCTCGGCGGTCATTTTCGTGGTGGCGGCACTGGTCATCAACTCGATGATGAACCGGATCGCCAAGGCGGACCAGCAGCGGATGACGCTCACCAACAACGTCCGCCACGTGGAAAAGATGGCCCTGGTGGGACGCCTTGCCGCCAGCGTGGCCCACGAGATCAACAACCCCCTGCAGATCATCACCGACCAGGCAGGCTGGATCAACGAACTCCTCGACGACGAAGACAAAGAAAGGGTGGCCAACCTCGGCGAATACCGCTCTTCCCTTGCCAGGATCCGCGCCCAGGTGAAAAGGGCGGGCGCCATCACCCACCGCCTCCTCGGCTTTTCACGGCTGCGGGACGAGGAATGGTCCGCCACCGACCTGAACCGAGCGGCGGAAGAGACCATCGCGCTCCTGGAAAACGAGGCCAAAAACCACCACATCACCATCCGCCGCTCCTACGCCCCGACCCTGCCGCCGGTGCGCACCGATGCCTCCCAGTTGCAGCAGGTCTTCCTGAACATCCTGAACAACGCCATGGACGCCATCGGCCAGAACGGCGTCATCGAGGTGGTTACCAGGCTCGCCGACCCGCAGGTGGCGATCGAGTTCCGCGACAACGGGCCAGGCCTGCCGCCCGCGGTCATGGGCCGCATCTTCGACTCCTTCTTCACCACCAAGCAGAAGGGCAAGGGCACGGGGCTCGGCCTTTCCATTTCGCAGCACATCGTCGAACGCCTGGGCGGCACCATCCATGCCGCCAACCGCGAGGAAGGCGGCTCCGTCTTCACCGTGGCCCTGCCGCTGCCGACGGCGCACGCCCAGGCGAATCACCTGCCGAAAATGCTGCAACAGACCATGGCCGTAGGGAGATAGAACCATGAACCCACTGCGCCTTCTGATCGTGGATGACGAAGCCGATTTTGTCGAGAGCCTCACGAAACGGCTCCGGCGGAGAGGGATTGCCTGCGACGGCGCCGGTTGCGGGACAGAGGCCCTGGCCAGGCTCGCCGCTGCCCCCTACGACGTGGTGCTCCTCGACATGCTCCTGCCCGACACGAACGGCAACGAGGTGCTGCGCGCCATCAAGGCGCAATGGCCGACCACACAGGTGATCATCCTCACCGGCCACGCCTCGGTGGAGGCGGGCCGGGAAAGCCTCACCCGCGGAGCGGCCGAGTACCTCATGAAGCCGCTCGAGATGGAGACGCTCTTCGACAAACTCACCGCCCACCGCGGGCGGCCCAACGGATCGCGGGACAGCAAGGGGACTTCCACCGGTGGTCGCACCGACGAAGAACCATTTTTTTCATTCCAACCCATTATGGAGGGTACTCACCAATGAAATTCCTCAGACAGTTCCATGACCTGATGCTCGCGGGCGGCAGGGCCTATGCCGCCTGGGAGGTCGACACCTCGAAGCGGATCATGGGCGACCGCAAACGCCTGATGCTCCTCGGCCTTCTCCTCATCCCGATCTTCTTGGGCGGCATTGCCCTTGCCGACGAGGTGGCAGGCACCTTGCCCGCCATGCTGGGCGGCAAGACCGCCTACGCCCCGGCCTTCTACACGCCGGTCATCTTCTTCGCCTCCATCGCCGTGGGCGTGGTGGCAGGCCTCATCACCGGCTGCATCGGCGCGGGCGGCGGCTTCATCATCGCCCCGGCCCTGATGAGCGCCGGCGTCAAGGGCATCCTTGCCGTGGGCACCGACCTCTTCCACATCTTCGCCAAGGCGATCATGGGCAGCGTGCTCCATCGCAAGCTCGGCAACGTCTCGGTGGCCCTGGCCGTGGTCTTCCTCATCGGCTCCATGGGCGGCGCCACCCTGGGCGGCTGGATCAACCGCAGCCTCTACGAGGCCAACCCGGTCCTCTCCGACGCCTTCATCACCACCATTTACGTCATCATGCTGGGCTTCCTCTGCTCCTACGCCCTCTATGACTGGTACCGCTCCACCCGGCCGAGCCAGGTGAAGGCCTCCTCCGGCGGCCATGGCAGCCAAGCAGCCGGCACCCTGACCGGCCTGGCCCAGAAGCTCCAGGCCATCAACCTGCCGCCTATGGTCCATTTCGATCAGGGCGTCACCCCAGGCGGCCGCAAGATCTCGTGGATCTTCCTGGTCCTGAGCGGCGCACTGGTTGGCCTGGCTGCGGCCATCATGGGCGTCGGCGGCGGCTTCCTCACCTTCCCCATCTTTGTCTACGTGCTCGGCGTCTCCTCCGCCACCACCGTGGGCACCGACATCTTCCAGATCATCTTCACCGCCGGCTACGCGGGCCTCGGCCAGTACGCCATCTACGGCTTCATCTTCTACACCCTGGCCATGGGCATGCTCCTGGGATCGCTCATCGGCATCCAGATCGGTTCCCTGGTCACCAAGGTGGTGAGCGGCCAGACCATCTGCGGCCTCTATGCGGTGGCCACCTCCGCCGGCTTCGTCAATCGGGCCTTCGCCCTGCCGGAAAAGCTGGCCAAAATGGGCTACATCTCCATGACCAAGGAGACCGGCAAGCTGCTGAACACCGTGGGCACCTATGTCTTCTTCGCGGTGCTCGGCTGTTTTGCCCTCTGGGTCTTTTTCATCTTCTTCAAGAACATCCGCGTGCTCAAAGGAGAAGAGCCCGCGGGCCATCTGCACGCTCAGGAGGTGAACGCATGATTGCCAACAAAAAGGAATTCGGCGGCGGCCTGGTGATGATGATCGGCTTCTGGATCGTCTTCGCCATCCTGCTCTCGCCGATGTTTGAAGGAAAAAATCTGCTCGATTACATGGATGGCCTCTACAACTCCATCTCCAAGAAGTCGGCCTACTACATCCCGGACATGGAGAAAAAGGCCGACACGTTCAAGGGCTCTGTCTTTGCGATGCAGATCAAGGTGGAGGACAAGGCGTCCGCCCCCCGGATCGCCGCCATGCTGACAAAGGCCGGCGCCGAGGTGGAGCAGGGTGAGGAAGGCCTCAAGGTGAGCGGCGACCTCGGTGTGGTTCTGGAAGCGGCCATGACCGATGCGGAACTCGCCTACGCCAACAACGGTGAGGCGGTGCTGGCCAAGTATGGCGCCGAGGCCAAGCAGGTGATGTTCGACTGGCACAACACCCTCTCTGCCATGGAAAAGCAGTTCACCAAGCAGGAGAAGTTCGAGGAGTCCACCACGCTCTACAAGGCCAAGACCAAGGCCGTGGAGACCGCCTACAACTACTACGGCATCGAGGCGCAGTCCATCAAGGACAAGCTCCTGATCGTGGTTCTGTCGCTGGTGGGCTATGTGATCTATACGGTGTGGTTCGGCTTCGCCATCCTCTTCATGTTCGAAGGGTGGGGGCTCAAGCTCGAGCACTGATGCCTGGCAACGTTCGTGCGCGGCGAAGGCTGCCCTCTCCTCCGCGCACGGGCGAAACCATACACGATTGCCTCGGGCTCCCTCCTTTGCCCGAGGTAATGTTCCACAATCCCAACCACCGGGGTCCACAGGGCCCCAACCGGGCAGGGCCGGCAATCCCACCGGCCCTGCCTTCCTTATCCCGGCGTTGCCCAGACAGTCAGAGATAAACGCTTTTTTCTTCCTCTCCACCGCTGGCTTCCATTATGCTGAAGCAACACCAAGGCGGCACACCCTTCATCCACGAGCGAGCGCACCCCTTCGGGCCCATGAGCACCCTCTGGCAACAACTCGCCTCCCTCTTCTCCCGGCAGCCAAAGATGTCTCCATCTGAGTTGCAGGCCCTCTTCCGCGACCAGTACAAGAATTTCCAGGCCCTGCTCACTGCCAACAACAATGCGCTGGAACTCATGGCCGAACTGGAGCAGGCACTCTCCGCAGGCCGCCCTTTCGGCATGGCCTTTGTCCGGGGTCACGCCACCGCGATAACCGTCAATGTCTACAAGATGGTCCACCACCTCAACAGACTCGCGGGCAACAGCTATCACGAACTGCAACCCGCCTTTACCGCCATCTCGCTGGCAATCGAGCAGATCCTGGAACGCGAACGGCAAGTTACGGGTAACGCCTTCATCCTGGAGATGGACGCCATCACCAAGGAACACGTCGATCAGGTGGGCGAGAAGATGGCGCACCTGGGCGAGGTGCGGAACCGGCTGGGGCTTACCACGCCGGACGGCTTTGTGATCACTGCCGCGGCGGCCAAACATTTCATGGCCGCCAACCACCTGCAGGCCGAGATCAACCGCCGCCTGAAGGCACTGGATCTCCATAACCTCGAACAGCTCTACACGGTGAGCGCCACCATCCAGAAACTGATCAGCACCGCGCCGCTGCCAACTGACCTGGCCGCCGAGATCACCGCCGCCTACCAGCGGCTGGCCGAGAAGGAAGGGGACGAGCCCCTGGTCGCTCTCCGTTCCAGCGCCCTGGGCGAGGACACCATGAATGTCTCCTTTGCCGGCCAGTACCGGACCCAGCTCAACGTGGAAAAGGAATTCATCGCGGAGACCTACCGGGAGATCGTGGCGGGCAAATACAAGAGCCAGGCCATTGTCTACCGCGAACAGCGCGGTTTCCGCCACCAGGATGTCCTCATGTGCGTCGGCTGCCTGACCATGGTCCAGGCGACCATCAGCGGGGTGGCCTACTCCCGAGCCCCGGAAGACCCGCGCAGCAGTTGGGTGGTGATCGAGGCCGCCCCAGGGCTGGCCAGCCAGGTGGTGGATGGCCGCGCCGGCAGCGAAATCCTCACCGTCGGCCGTGAGGCACCCTTTGCTATCGTGAGCCGCCAGGCGGCCGCCGCTGGAACCACGCCCACAATGTACCTCACCCCGGAGCAGGCCGCCCAGGTCGCCGAGGTGGCGATCCGGCTCGAAGAGCATTTCGGCGCGCCCCAGGATGTGGAATGGTCCTTTGACGCACACGGTACCCTCTTCATCCTGCAGAGCCGACCCATGGGCGAGCAGAAGAGCACGGAAACCGCCGGGCCGCCCCAGGCCCTGAGCAGCCATCTGCCTGCCCCGCTCCTTAGCGGCGGCGCTACCGCCAGCCGCGGCGTGGCAGCCGGCCCGGTCTTCAAGGTGCGCAACAGCCTCGACCTCCTGCAATTTCCCGAAGGCGCGGTGTTGGTCATCGAGACCCCATACCCGGACTGGGCCACCATCCTGAACCGGGCCACGGCAGTGGTGAGCGAGACCGGCCAGGTGGCGGCGCACCTGGCCACGGTGGCCAGGGAGTTCGGCGTGCCCGCCCTCTTCGGTCTGGGCCAGGCACTGGCAACGCTCGTTAACGGGCAGATCGTCACCGTGGACGCCACCGGCCGCCGGGTCTATGAGGGCCGGGTGGGGGCACTCCTCGCCCTGGCCGCGCCCAAACCTGACCTCATGGCCGACAGCCCGGTCTACCGGCTGCTTGCGGCGGCACTGGCGCACATCAGCCCCCTCCACCTCACCGACCCCGCCTCCCCCTTTTTCCGACCCTCCGCCTGCAAGACGCTCCACGACCTCACCCGCTTCTGCCACGAAAAAGCGGTGGTGGAGATGTTCGCCTTTGGCGAGCGCGCCGGCTTTGCCAACAAGGCAGCCAAGCAGCTGGTGGTGGACGCGCCTTCGCAATGGTGGGTCATCGACCTCGACGACGGCTTCCGGCCAGGGTTTGACCCGGCGGCCCGCTTTGTCCACATCAACGACATCGTTTCCATCCCCATGCGCGCCATCTGGCA
>JBFLYY010000228.1:0-2069 GCA_040756495.1 Thermodesulfobacteriota bacterium
CATGGGCATGACCCAGAGTATCGAGGATCTCGTTTACTTTCGGGCCAGGCGCGCTCTGGAACTGGGTTGCGACGGCGTGGTCTGCTCGGGTCTCGAAGCGGGCCGTCTGCGCCAATGCCTCGGCGAGAAGCTCATGCTGGTCACCCCCGGCATACGGCCCGGCGCCAACGTGATGGACCAGGCCGACGACCAGACCCGGATCATGACCGCCGGCCGTGCCTTGGCCGCCGGGGCCGACCACGTGGTGGTGGGCCGGCCGGTTTCCAAAGCCAGCGATCCCATCGCGGTGATCGAGGCCATGCAGCAGGAACTGGCCGCCGCCGGCCGCTAGCCTCGCTGTTTGCCCTTGCCAAGGGCGTTGGAACGGTTTACAACCCCGCCATGGCTCTTCTTTCCCTGCAAGACATCACCTTAAGTTTCGGCGGCCTGCCGGTGCTCCACGGCGTTGATCTCCAGATCGAGCCCGGCGAGCGCGTTTGTCTCGTGGGCCGCAACGGCGAGGGCAAATCCTCGCTCATGAAATTGATTGCCGGCGAACTCGCGCCGGACAGCGGCACCATGGTCCGCCAGCAGGGGCTCAAGCTGGCGCGCTTGAGCCAGGAGGTGCCGGCGGAGATCTCAGGCACGATCTACGAGGTCATTGCCGCGGGCCTCGGCGAGTTGCAGGAATTGTTGATCCGCCATCATGGCGTGGCGCATGAACTGGCGGCACGTCACGACGAGGCGCTCCTTGCGGAACTCGACGATCTCCAGCACCGGCTGGACGCCGCCCATGGCTGGCAGGCGCAGCAGCGGGTGGAAAGTATCATCTCGCGCCTCGTGCTCGATGCCGACCTCGACTTTACCACCCTCTCGGGCGGCATGAAACGGCGGGTGCTCCTGGGCCGCGCCCTGGTGAGCGAGCCCGATCTGCTCCTGCTCGACGAGCCCACCAACCATCTCGACATCGCGGCCATCACCTGGCTCGAAGAGTTCCTGCTCACGGCCCGCTGCGCCCTCATGTTCGTCACCCACGACCGCATGCTCCTCCAGAAGCTCGCCACCCGCATCGTCAACCTCGACCGCGGCCGGCTCACCAGCTGGCCTGGCGATTACGCCAACTACCTGCGTCGCCGCGAGGAGGAACTGGCGGCGGAAGAGGGCCAGCAGCGAAAATTCGACAAGAAGCTCGCCGAGGAGGAGGTGTGGATTCGCCAGGGCATCAAGGCGCGGCGCACCCGCAACGAAGGCCGGGTGCGGGCCCTGAAGGCCCTGCGCGAAGAACGGCGCCAGCGGCGGGAGCGCACCGGCACCGCGCGCCTCCAGTTGCAGGAGGCCGAGTCCTCCGGCAAGCTGGTGGTGGAGGTCAAGGCTGCCTCCTGCGGCTATGGCGACAAGAGCATTCTCCGCGACCTCAACACCACCATCCTGCGGGGCGACAAGGTGGGGATCATCGGCCCCAACGGCGCGGGCAAGACCACGCTGCTGCGCCTGCTGCTGGGCGAACTTACCCCGCAGCAGGGCACGGTGCGGCTCGGCACCAATCTCGCGGTCGCGTATTTCGACCAGCAGCGGGCAGTGATCGACGAGGAGAAAACAGTGATCGACAACGTGGGCGAGGGCAACGATACGGTGGTGATCAATGGCCGGCCCCGCCACATCATCGGCTACCTGCAGGACTTCCTCTTCACCCCGGAGCGCGCCCGCACCCCGGCCAAGGTGCTTTCCGGCGGCGAGCGCAACCGGCTGCTGCTGGCCAAGTTGCTGGCCAAACCGGCCAACGTCCTGGTGATGGACGAGCCCACCAACGACCTCGATGCCGAGACCCTGGAACTGCTGGAGGAGCTGCTCTTCGACTATACCGGCACCCTGCTCCTGGTGAGCCACGACCGCGCCTTTTTGAACAACGTGGTCACCTCCACCCTGGTCTTCGAGGAAAACGGCCGGGTGCAGGAGTACGCCGGCGGCTACGACGACTGGCTGAGCCAGCGGCCGCAGCCCAAGGCGGCGGAGTCAGCGCCAGTCGCGCCCAAGGCAGAGAAGAAAAAAAACAAGCCCGCTGGCCAGCGCAAGCTCACCTTCAAGGAGGC
>JBFLYY010000229.1:0-2944 GCA_040756495.1 Thermodesulfobacteriota bacterium
GGGAGAACTCCTTGGCCAGGGTGGCAAAATCCTCGCCATTCAGCAGCCGATCGCGGAGGGCGATCGCCTCGCTCTGCTGGCGCTGCCGGGTTTCCGGCGGGTCCAGCGGATGGACATAGCGGAAGATGCCGTGCAGTTCCACCCACGGTGGCGGGGTAACGAGTCGGGCGCGTAGCCCTGCGAAGGCGGCGGCAAAGGCGTGATCGCGGGCCGCAAAAAGTTCCGCGAGTTTTCCCCGGAGGATTCGGTCCAGTTCCTCGACCGGCAGGGGCAGGGCGCTGTTGACGGTGGTGACGATACAGCGCAGGGTCGTAAGCTCAGGGATGGCTGACGCGGGCGACGGGGCGGCAAGGCGGCATCGTGAGGTCCAGCCAGCGTTGTGGCCGGTGACCGCCTTGGTATAGGGGGGAACCCCCTCGGCTTTCCGCAGCAGATGGCCGAGGCTGAAGAGGGCCACGCCATCATAGCCGAGTTCTTGTGCCGTGGCAGCCTCGGTGGCGACCTGCGCCGGGTTCTTGATGTAGGCGCCCAAGCCGGCCCAGTAGTGGACACCAGACACCCGCTGTTGCGCGATCTCCCGCAGCTGGCCGGCCACCCGCTCGGTCGGGCCGAAGTAAGTCATGGGGTAGAGGTCATCCACCAGCCCTTCTGCTGCCCAGGCCTGCCAATCCTGGCCGCGATTGAGATAGGCGTCGTCGGGGTCCGGAAAGACCGCGGCGGAAAGCACCACCTCTGGCCGGCCCGATTTCCTGATGGCGCCACGAATGGTGCGGACCATGGCGGTCACCTGCTGCGCCCGCAACTCTGCCCAGAAAAGGGCGGCGGTGGTGAGGACGCTCTCCCCCGAACCCATGGTGCCAGTGAGCCAGCGGTCGATGGTCTCCCGCGTTATCTCCATTGGCAACAGCCGCGGGTCGATGCCCCATCGCTGCTCGAATTGATGGCCTAAGGGGCCGGTTTGGCCGTAGGCCACCCCAGGGTAGCGGACAAAATCGAGGTGGATACCTTGGACCGGGTAGCGCGCCACCAGTTCATGCACCACCTGCGCCATGAGTTGCCGGTAGGATTCCGAGGCGGGATCGGCGTAAAGTCCTTCGAGCCAGCCCAAGGCCCGGTCCAGTTCGTTGTACTCCGAGACCCTCCGGCCGTCGGCATCACCGATGATCCAGTCGTGGCTCGGGTGGGCGGGGTGGTGCGGGTCGGCCGGCCGCGCTTCGCCGCTCCAGAGGTAGTAGACATTGAGCCAGGCGTGAATGGGGATGGGGGTGCAGGCCTTGAGGGTTGCAGCCAGCGGGTCGAAACCGTCCCGTACGGTCTCGCCGGCAGGGGCGACGTTGCTGTGGTAGTAGGCGTCGGCCCGGCCGCGCACCTGGAGGAGCAGGGCGTCGAGCCTGGTGATCTTGGCTGTGGCACAGACCTGAGCGACCTCGGCCGGCGTGTCGCCGTCGTAGCGCACCACCCAGGCCGCCGTGGGGGTGCGGCTGGCGCAGCCGCTCACGAGGCCAAGGACAAGAATGCAGGTAAGGGGCCGCAGAAGTCGCATCGTTGCTCGCCAAGGGAGGCGGGGGTTGAACTTTCCGGTCGGCGATGGTAGGGTGTGCCCCTCGCAGACCAGGAAAAAGAGCATGCTCTTTATTGCCCCACGACCGAGAAAAACGCCATGGAAAAAAAATTCCCCGAGGGCATGACCCCACTGGGCGACGCCCCTTTCCGCTTTGCCTGCCATCCCGGCGTGGCCTGCTTCACCCAGTGCTGCCGCAAACTCGACCTTTTTCTCTACCCGTATGACATCCTGCGGCTCAAGAAGCGGCTCGGCATCACCTCCGAGGAGTTCCTGAACCGCTATGCGGGCGTGGTCCAGGGGGCGAATCCCTTTTTCCCCTCGGTGATCATGCGCATGGCCGAGAACGCCGAGCACACCTGCCCCTTCCTCGACCCGGCCACGGGGTGCACGGTCTATGAGGATCGCCCCTCCTCCTGCCGCATGTACCCGCTGGAGCGGGCCGTGGACCGGAGCCCCGGCCAGGGGCGGCCGGCGGAGTACTACTTCCTGACCAACCATCCTTACTGCCTGGGCCACAAGGAGGCCAGGGAGTGGCGTGTCCGCGACTGGCTGCGCGACCAGCAGCTCGTTTACTACAACGCCATGGACGACCTCTGGGCCGAGATGGACACCCTCTTTGCGTCGAACCCCTGGCAGGGCGAGGGGGCGGCCGGGCCGCGCCAGTTGCTCGCCTTCATGGTCTGCTACAACGTGGACCGTTTCCGCCAGTACGTGAACGACCACGACCTTTTGGCCAAGTTCACCCTCGACAAGGCGCGCAAACGGGCCATTGCCACCGACGACGAGGCCCTGCTCAAATTCGGCTACGACTGGCTCAAGTACATCCTGGCGGGTAAACCAACGCTGACGCCCAAGGGCTGATGGATCTCGCTCCCGTGGCCCAACAGCCTTGTGGCCATGGCGTTGGTGGCGTCCCCTCCGACCCTTGGTCTGGCCGGCCTTTTTTTCAATAAAAAAGGCAGATGTTCCGCCCTGTCAGGGGAAGAACATCTGCCTTAATTTGTGTGGTATGCGTTCCTGCTTCAGTTGAGCGTGATAACAACGTCGGGTGGGGCCGGGAAGAGGGCGCAGAGTCCTCCGACATCAGCTGAGCCCAATCCCTCGCTCGTGTCGAAGGCGATGTCGATGGAGGGGGCCTGGGTGGTGATGGTGATCGGCGCGGGAAGCGGGCCGACCATGGTGAGGGTGGTGCCATTGTGAACGATGCCCAGCGGCGTATAGGTGCCGGCCGCCGTTATGGCACCCGCCAAGGCGCGGCGCAGTTTCGCCTCGTCCGTGATCCGGTAGTCCTCGGTTTTTCCCTCGACGATCGCCTCCAGCACCTCGATGAGGTCGCGGCCGTGATCGGAGTGGCCCGCCGCGCCCCCGGCCACGAAGCGG
>JBFLYY010000230.1:0-4980 GCA_040756495.1 Thermodesulfobacteriota bacterium
ACCCCCGGGCGGGGGGCCTGGCCACGCCGGTGACCATCCGCATCGAGGGGCGTGACGCCCGCGCCGCCATGGCGGCCCTGGAGCAACTGGTGGAAAACCGCTTCGACGAAGAATGATGAGCGCGCACAAGAAACCGGCTCCCGGCGGGCGGGAACGAAAAAGCGACGAGGCATACGGCGCGGACCGTCGGCGGAGCGGTTTTTGGCGAGGCCAACCGCAATGATCGCCGCACCCGACCGCACCCCCCGCACTTTTTACGGGATCGGCGCCTCGCCGGGCATCATCATCGGCCGGGTGCGCCTCCTTGGCCGGCGCCGCAGCCAGCGGCACGAGCATGTCGTCCTGCCGCCGGAGCGGATTGCCCCCGAGGTGGCCCGTTTCAAGGCCGCGGTGGACCGGGCCGAGGCGCAGCTTACCGCGGCCCGCCAGCAGTTCGTCGAGCAGCTTGCCGGCTACGCCGCCATCATCGATTCCCATCTCCTCATGCTGCGGGATCGCATGGTTTTCGACCGTACCGTCGCCGCCATCGTGGAAGAGGGGATCGACGCCGAATGGGCCCTGGAAAAGGCGCTCAACCAGAGCCGGGCCGCCTTTGCCGCCATCGACGATCCCTACCTGCGGGAGCGGGTCCACGACGTGGAACAGGTGGCGGAGCGCATCTTCCGCCAGCTCGCCGAAGAGGGAGAGGAGGGGTTTGCCGACCTTGAGGAGCGGGTGGTTCTGGTGGCACGGGATTTCGCCCCCGAGGAGATCCTGCGGATGCAGGCCGACCGGGTGCTCGGCTTTGTCGCCGAACAGGGTGGCGCCACCTCCCATTCCGCCATCGTCGCCCGGACCCTCGGCATCCCGTCGGTGGTCGGCGCCGAGGCGATCACCCGGGCCGCCGCCTCCGGCGACCTCATCGTGATGGACGGCGCCTCCGGCCTCCTCCACCTCCATCCCACCCAGGACCAGCTCGACTACTACCGGGAGTGCCAGCAGCAGTATGAGCGCTACAGCGCCGAGGTGGCCACCTATACCCATCTCGCGGCCGAGACCATCGACGGCCTTGCGGTCCGGGTCGAGGCGAACATCGGCAAGGAGGAGGAGGCGGCGCTGGCCCTGGAATACGGCGCCGGCGGCATCGGCCTCTTCCGCAGCGAATACACCTACCTGAACCGCGAGACCGTGCCGGACGAAGAGGAGCTGTACGAACTCTACCGGGGGCTCTTGGTCGGCCTCTCGCCCCTGCCGGTGACCATCCGGACGCTCGACGCCGGCGGCGACAAGTTTCCGGCCAGCATGCGCTGGGCCCGGGAGATGAATCCGGCGCTGGGGTTGCGGGCCATCCGCTTTTCCCTGCGCGAGCCCGCCATCTTCGCCGCCCAGCTCCGCGCCCTGCTCCGGGCCGGACTCCATGGCCGGCTGCGCATCATGTTTCCGATGATTACCTCCCTCTGCGAGGTGCAGCGGGCCAAGGAATTGATCGCCTCGGCGCAGGAGGAGTTGCGCCGGGAGGGCAAGGATTTCGCGGCCCGGATGCCGGTCGGGGTCATGGTCGAGGTGCCGAGCGCGGTCTCGGTGGCCGACGTGCTGGCGCGGGAGGTCGATTTCTTCAGCATCGGCACCAACGACCTGATCCAGTACGCCCTGGCCATCGACCGCGGCAACGAGCAGGTGGCCCACATGTACGAGCCGCTCCACCCGGCGGTGCTGCGCATGATCCGTCAGGTGGTGGAGGCCGGACATGCGGCCGGGATTCCCGTGGCCATGTGCGGCGAGATGGCCGGCGACCTCTCGCTGGTGCCGGTGCTGCTGGGTCTCGGCCTCGACGAGTTGAGCATGCACCCCTACGCCATCCCCTACGTGAAGCGGATGATCCGCCAGAGCACCGCCGAGGAATGCGAGCGGCTGGCGGTCGAGGTGCTGGCGTGCCCTGCCGCCCAGGAGGTGCACGACTGCCTGAATCGTTATTTGCCGCTCCGCTACCCGGAGGAGTTCGGCCGGCGCGGGCTGCGGCGTCTCAAGGGTTCCTGCTGCGCGGTGGTCCGGGGCGGGACGGAGCAGCCCGTTGCCGGCGACTCCGGCCGGTACTGCCCATGATGGCCCTGAGCGAAAGGGGGTTGATCGCCCGGCTGCGGACCGAGGCGGCCGGCGAGGCCCCGGATCTGCTGCGGGGCATCGGCGACGACTGCGCCGTCTTCCGCCAGGCCGGCGGCGGGCTGGTCTCGCTGGTCACCACCGATACCCTGGTGGAGGGGGTCCATTTCGACTGCCGCTGGCATCCGCCCCACCTTTTGGGCCGCAAGGCGGTGGCGGTCAACATGAGCGACATCGCCGCCATGGGCGGCACCCCCCGTTTCGTACTCCTTTCCCTGGCCGCCCCGTCACAGGTCGATGGGGCCTGGCTCGACGCGCTCCTGGCCGGTTTTCTTGCCTCGGTGCGCGAATATGGGGCCATCCTCATCGGCGGCGATACGGTCAAGAGCGGCCGCGAGGTGGTCCTCTCGGTCACCGTGTTCGGCGAGGCCCCGGCCAATGAGGTCTGTTATCGTGCCGGCGCCCGGGCGGGGGATGCGGTACTCGTCTCCGGCACCCTGGGCCAGGCAGCCGCCGGCCTGGCCCTCTGTCGGGCCGGGCGGCAGGAAGAGAATCCGGCGTGGCAGCCGCTCGTCGCGGCGCATTGCGACCCTCTGGCCCAGGTGGCATTAGGCCGCCTGCTCGCGGAGAGTGGAAAGGTCCATGCCATGATGGATCTCTCCGACGGCATCGCCACCGACCTGGCCCACCTCTGTGCGGAGAGCAAGGTGGGGGCGGAGATCGACAGCGCGGCATTGCCGCTCTCTCCGGAGTTGCGCCAGGCGGCCGCGGCCTGCGGCGCCGAGCCGCTGGAGTGGGCGCTCAGGGGCGGCGAGGATTATCAACTCCTCTGCACCTGCGCGGCAGGCGATGCCGCGACCCTGCGCCACCTGGCGCGGGAGCGCCTTGGTCTCACCCTCTCCCCGGTGGGGCGGATCGTTGCCGGTCAGGGTGTGGTCCTCCTCGACGGGGGCAGCCGCCGCGAGATCAGCTACCAGGGTTACGACCACTTCCGCTGAGGCGCCATGTTCGAACTCGTCTCCGCCTTTACCCCCAAGGGGGACCAGCCAAGGGCCATCGAGCTTCTGAGCCGGGGTCTGCGCGAAGGTGTGCGCCATCAGGTGCTCCTGGGCGTCACCGGCTCGGGCAAGACCTTCACCATGGCCCAGGTGATCGCCGCGGTGCAGCGGCCCGCCCTGATCCTCGCCCCCAACAAGACCCTGGCGGCCCAGCTCTTTGCCGAGTTCAAGGAACTCTTTCCCAAGAACGCGGTGGAATACTTTGTCAGCTACTACGACTACTACCAGCCCGAGGCGTACATCCCGCAGTCCGACACCTACATCGAGAAGGACTCGGCCATCAACGACGCCATCGACAAGATGCGCCACTCCGCCACCCGCTCGCTCCTCACCCGGCGGGACGTGATCATCGTTGCCTCGGTCTCCTGCATCTACGGCCTCGGCTCGCCGGAGGAATACCAGAACATGCACCTTTTCCTCAAGGTGGGCGAGGAGTATCCGCTGGCCGAGCTGACCCGCCGCCTGGTGTACATGCTCTACGAACGGAACGACATCTCCTTCCACCGCGGCACCTTCCGGGTGCGCGGCGACGTGCTGGAGATCTTCCCGGCCTACGAGGAGGAGCGGGCCGTGCGGGTGGAACTCTTCGGCGACACCGTCGAGGCGATCAAAATCATCGACCCGCTGCGCGGCAAACCGCTTGAGGAGTGGCAGGAACTCACCGTCTTTCCGGGCAGCCACTTTGTCACCTCCCGGGAGCGGTTGCAGCAGGCGAGCGCTGCCATCAAGGCGGAACTCGCGGGGCGCCTTGCCGAGTTGCAGGCAGCCGGCCGCCTGCTCGAAGCGCAGCGTCTGGAGCAGCGCACCGAGTTCGATCTTGAGATGCTCCAGGAACTCGGCTACTGCCACGGCATCGAGAACTACAGCAGACATCTCACCGGCCGGGCGCCGGGCGAGGCGCCGCCCACTCTGCTCGACTACTTCCCCGAGGACTTTCTCCTCTTTGCCGACGAGAGCCACGTGGCGATCCCGCAGGTGCGCGGCATGTACCGCGGCGACCGGGCCCGCAAGGAGACCCTGGTGGAGTTCGGCTTCCGCCTTCCCTCGGCCCTGGACAACCGGCCCCTGATGTTCGACGAATTTTCCGCCCGCCTCGGCCAATCGGTCTATGTCTCGGCCACCCCCGGCGACTACGAGCTGGAGATGGCGCAAGGGCGGGTGGTGGAACAGCTCATCCGGCCCACCGGCCTCATGGACCCGGAGATCGAGGTGCGGCCGGCCGGCGACCAGGTCGATGACCTGCTCCACGAGATCCGCCTCCGGGAGGCGAAGAACGAGGCAGTGCTGGTTACCACGCTGACCAAGCGGATGGCCGAGGATCTCTGCGACTATTACGCCAACCTCGGGGTCAAGGTGCGCTACCTCCATTCCGACATCAAGACCCTGGAGCGCATGGCCCTGATCCGCGACTTGAGGAAGGGCGAGTTCCAGGTGCTCGTTGGCATCAACCTGCTGCGCGAGGGGCTCGATATCCCCGAGGTCTCCCTGGTGGCGGTGCTCGACGCCGACAAGGAAGGGTTCCTGCGCAGCGAGCGGAGTCTCATCCAGACCTGCGGCCGGGCGGCCAGGAACGCTAGCGGCATGGTGCTCCTCTATGCCGACACAATCACCGACTCCATGCAGCGCACCATCGAGGAGACCGAGCGCCGCCGGGCGATCCAGGCCGCCTACAACGAGGAGCACGGTATTACCCCGGAGACCGTGCGCTCCACCATCAAGGAACTCATGGAGACGGTCTACGAGCAGGATTACGTCAGCGTGGCCATGGAGGCGGCGGAGGAGAAGACGGAGTTCGTTTCGCTCAAGGAGTTGCGGCGGGAGATCAAGGAACTCACCGCGGCCA
>JBFLYY010000231.1:0-2376 GCA_040756495.1 Thermodesulfobacteriota bacterium
GCCGGCGCCGCGGACAAAGGTGGTCGAGGCGCCGAAGTACTTGCTGGTGAGCCAGACCGAGCCGACCATGATGAGGCCGGTGAGCGCCCCGGCCACGTAGGGGTTCCATTGCCCCTTTTCCAACTGCATCGCCATGCTTTTGCCTCCTGCGGTGCCGCGGGTTGATGGGAGAGGGTGTACCGATTGCAGGCATGATACAGAAGCGGGTTTGGCGAGGCCAGCAAAAATTGGCCATTCGGCGGGGCAAAATGTCGCAGGGGGCGGTGCGCAAAATGGTTCGTTTTTCCGCTGGGGCCGCTATAATGGGGGCAGAGGGAGGCCGCCCCGGCCGTCCCCAAGCCTGAGCAATGAGGCAGCCATGGAGATCGCCCCCTGGTCGGAATATGCGAAGTTTTTTGCGGCCCTGCTCGCCATCGTAAACCCCCTGGGCGCGGTGCCGATCTTCATCAACGTCACCGGCAACCTGCCCGACCACGCCCGCAAGGAAACAGCCCTCTGGGCCGCCATCGCCACCGGAGTCATCCTCTGGATCGCGCTCCTCACCGGCGAGGCGGTCTTGCGCTTCTTCGGGATTTCCATCGGCTCCTTCCGGGTGGGAGGCGGGATTCTCATCCTCCTCATGGCCATCTCCATGCTCCATGCGAAGATGAGTTCCATCAAGCACACCGCCGAGGAGATGCAGGATGTGGAGGCGCGGGAGTCCATGGCGGTGGTGCCGTTGGGCACCCCGTTGCTCGCGGGCCCCGGCGCCATCAGCACCGTGATCCTCTATGCCCAGCGCGGCTCCGGCCTCACCCACTATGCCCTGATCGCCGCCGGCATCGCCATCCTCGCCCTCGTCACCTGGCTCCTCTTCCGCGCGGCCCCGCCCATTGCCGCCTCCCTCGGCCGCACCGGCATCAACGTGGTGACCCGGATCATGGGGCTCGTCATGGCCGCGGTGGGCGTGGAGTTCATCGTGAGCGGGCTCAAGCAGCTCCTGCCGATCCTGGGCGGGTCGTAGCGGCTGGGCCCAAAAGGCGCAGGGCCGCGCGTGATCGCTACTGGCATTCGCGGGTGTTGCTCAACCGCACGTCCTTCCACTGATCGGTCACCAGCTTGAGCCGCCATTCGCTCTCGGCCAGAAAGGTGAGGTTCCCTTCCGCATCCAGGGCCATGTCGGCCCGGTAGCGCCTCTCGAACTCCTCCAGCCGTTTTTTGTCCTCGCAATGGACCCAGCGGGCCGTGGCGTAGTTGACCGGCTCGTAGGTGGCGTCCACCCCGTACTCGTCCTTGAGCCGGGCCATGGTCACCTCGAACTGCAAGACCCCCACCGCGCCCAGGATGGCGTCGCTGCCGATGAGCGGCCGGAAGAGCTGGACCGCCCCCTCTTCCACCAGCTGGGTCAGTCCCTTCTGGAGCTGTTTGGCCTTGAGCGGCGACTTGAGGCAGACCCGCCGGAAGTGCTCGGGTGCGAAGTTGGGGATGCCGGTGAAGGTGAGCGGCTCCTTTTCCGACAGGGTGTCGCCGATGCGGATGGTGCCGTGGTTGTGGATGCCGATGATGTCGCCGGGCCACGCCTCTTCCACCACGGCCCGGTCCTGGGCCATGAAGATGGTGGGGTTGGCGACGAGGATCTCCTTGCCCAGGCGGTGGTGGTGCACCTTCATGCCGCGCTCGAAGCGGCCGGAGCAGACGCGGAGGAAGGCGATCCGGTCCCGGTGCGCCGGGTCCATGTTGGCCTGGATTTTGAACACGAAGCCGGAGAAGGGCTCCTCGTCCGGGGCCACGGTGCGGGTGGTGGTTGGCCGCGGCATGGGCGGTGGCGCGATCTCGACAAAGGTATCGAGCAGCTCGCGCACCCCGAAGTTGTTGATGGCGCTGCCGAAGAAGACCGGGGTCTGGCTGCCCTTGAGGAAGTCGGCGAGGTCGAAGGGGTTGGCCGCGCCTTCGAGCAGGGCGATGTCCTCCCGCAGCTCGTCGGCCTGGCTGCCCAGGGTTTCGTCGAGCAGCGGGTCGTCGAGGTCGCGGATGGTGAGGGTGTCGCCAGAGAGGCGCTCCTGGCCCGGGGTAAAGAGGGTCAGTTCCTTGCGGTAGAGGTTGTAGGTGCCCTTGAAGCGCTTGCCCATGCCGATGGGCCAGGTGAGCGGCGCGCATTCGATCTGCAACGTCTCCTCGATGTCCGAAAGCAGGGCGAGCGGGGTCATGCCCTCGCGGTCGAGCTTGTTGATGAAGGTGAGGATGGGGGTGTTGCGCAGCCGGCAGACCTCCATGAGCTTCCTGGTCTGGGTCTCCACACCCTTGACGCTGTCGATGACCATCACCGCGCTGTCCACCGCGGTGAGCACCCGGTAGGTGTCTTCGGAAAAATCCTGGTGGCCCGGGGTGTCCAGCAGG
>JBFLYY010000232.1:0-8359 GCA_040756495.1 Thermodesulfobacteriota bacterium
GATGTGCGGCTGCTTTTCCACGGCGCTGATCACCGCCTTCAACCGCTGTTCGAAGTCGCCCCGGTACTTGGTGCCGGAAAGCAGCCCGCCCATGTCGAGGAGGCGCAGTTCCACGCCCCGGAGCAGCTCGGGCACCCGGCCCTCGTGGATATGGAGCGCCAGCCCCTCGGCAATGGCGGTCTTGCCCACGCCGGGCTCGCCCACCAGGAGCGGGTTGTTCTTGCGGCGGCGGCATAAGGTCTGCATCACCCGCTTCAGTTCCGGCCCGCGGCCGATGAGGGGATCGATGAGTCCCTGGGCCGCCCGCTCGCTGAAGTTCACGGTGTACTTCTCCAGGGCCTCGTCGGCCTTGGCCGGCTTCTCCTGCTTCTGCGGGTCGGCCTTCTCCTTGGGGGGCGAGGCAGGATGCGCGCCATGGGAGATGAATTCCACCACGTCGAGCTTCTTGATCCCTTCTTCGTTCAAGAAATAGACGGCAAAGGACTCGGGCTCGGCAAAGATGGCGACCAGCACGTCGCCGGCATCGACCTCCTTCTTGCCGCAGCTCTGCACATGGGCAATGGCCCGCTGGAGCACGCGGTTGAAGCCGATGGTCTGCACCGGATCGCCGCCGAGTCCCTCCTTGATGGAGGGGAGGCTCGAGGCAAAGAACTCCTCGAGCTTTCTCTTCATCGACTCCACGTCGCCGCCGCAGGCAGCCAGCACCCGGCCGGCGAAGTCGTCGTGGAGCAGGCCGTAGAGGATGTGCTCCACGGTCACATGTTCGTGCTTCCGGACCTTGGCCTCGCGGATGGCGCGGACCAGGGCCATTTCCAGTTTTTCGTTGATCATACGCGAAAACCTCTCGCTATTCCCGCTCCATGGAGCACTTGAGCGGGTATTCGTTCTTCCGGGCCAGGTCGTGCACCAGCACCACCTTGGTCTCGGCGACATCGCGGGAATAGACCCCGGCGATGCCGACCCCTTGCCGGTGGACTTGCATCATGATCCGATGGGACTCCGGCGGCCTTTTGTGAAAGACCGCCTCCAGGATCATGACCACGAAGTCCATGGTCGTGTAGTCGTCGTTGTGCAGCAGAACCTTGTACAACGAGGGCTTCTTGACCTGCTGCTGCTCTTCGGTAACCACCGAGCCTTCATGGTGGCGATGCGGCGCACCCATACTGCAAAACTCCTTGATCCAGACAACGCGGCGGCTTCCGCGGTTTCCTTTCTCTTCGACTGTAATCATTTTTACACAAGATGCATGGCCTGGGGGAGTCTTTTTTTCCCGGCCGTGCCGGGGAAGGGGGGTCAGGCAGCGAGGCCGGAGATCGTCCGGAAGAAAAAGGCCTCCAGCACTAAAGACTCGGGGAGGATGGAGCCCTTGAGGCGGAATTCGGCCGCCAGCAGCTCGGCAAGCGCCCTTTTGAGCCGGCCCGTGGTGGCGCGCTCGGCCTGGCGGAAGGTCTTGTAGAGGACATAGGGGTGGCCGGCCAGCAGCGAGGGCAGGGGACGCACCTCCTTGAGCCGGGCGAGATACCCCTTCTGGAAGGCGGGAAAGGCGAGGCCCGGCGAATAGGCCGGGTCGTCCAGCTCCTGCAGGGAGCGGGCCACAAGGAGCTTGCGCAGGTGGTTTCTGAGGCCGGCCAGGATGGCCAGGGGGTGCATCCCCGCCTCTTGGAGGCGCCGGCCGATGCGCAGCGCCTCGCCGAGGTTGGCCTCGGCATAGGCCTCGGTCAGCTCGTAAAGGGCCTCCTCGCGGGTGCGGCCGACCATGGCGTCGAGCAGTCCGCGGCCGATGGTCCTGGCCTCGCCCGCGGCCAGGGCCAGCTTTTCCGTCTCCATGACCAGGGCCACCGGCTGGAAGCCGACCCGATCAAAGAGGAGCGGCAACACCTGGGGCTCGAGACTCTTGCCGAAGGGGGCCAGGGTCCGGGCGACCAGGGCGCGGAGCACCTCCTCCTGCTCCTTTTTGGCCGCGCTGGTGGCGCCGCCCTCCACGGCAAGGTCGAGGACCGCGCCGTGCTCCTCCATGGCCTTGTAGAGCTTCTTGCGCTTGTCCACCGCCTCGGCCAGGAGAATGAGGGTGTTGCCGCGGGGGATGCCGGCGGGCAGGGCCGCGAGATAGAGTTCCGCCGCCTCGTCTGGCCGGGACGCGGCCGCACCGCCGACCGCCTCGGCCCCGGCCAGCAGTTCGGCCACCCAGGCGAGATCCTGCGGCTTGGCAAAGCCGAAGAGTTCCTGCCAGCGGGAGGCCTGGCAGTCGGCCATCTCCTCTCCCTGCCAGTCTGCCGGAGCGAGATTGGCCAAGGCCAGCATCTGGGCGAGATAGCGGGCGGCCTGACGGTCGTCCTGGCTCTCCTTCGCCTTCTTCGCCTTGTCCCACAGGGTCTTGGCCACGGTCTTCGAGTAGAGCAGGCGGGAATCGACCACCTTCACCACCTGCCGGCCGCCGAAGAGGCTGTAGGTGCGGAGGAGGTTCAGGGTATGGATCGGATCCTCGCGGTCGCCGTCCACCACCTTGAGTCCCGCGGCACGGCCCGCCTCCTCGGGCAACAGGGCCTCGACGATGGCCGCGGCCGCCTCCTGGCAGAGATAGCGCTCGCCAGAGAGCAGATAGAGGGGGGCCGGGTTGCCGCTCGCGATGGCGGCAAGGAGCTTGGGCAGTTCGTCCCGGCGATAAAGGGCCATTCGTGTCGTTTCCCGTTGACCAGTGGAAAGGGGAGTTGCTACTCTTGGATAAGCCCTTTGTACACCTTTTCCCGGGCCGACGAAAGAGGGTGCGCACGTTTTCCGCCCCCACACCGCAGGGCAGGGACAGATGGAGTCAGCACAGGTTCCGACCTCCTCCAAAAAACTCGGCATCCTGATCGGCGGAGCCGGCCTGATCGGCGGCACCCTCACGCACTATTTCGCCACCGCCGCCGCGGGCGAGTTCGACATCCTGGCCCCCAACAGCAAACGGTTGAGCCTGCGCGACCCCGACGACATCCGCCGCTACTTCTCCCGCTTCCGGCCGGACTTCATCATCAACGCCGCCATCGCCGCCCTGGACAGCGACCCGCTGCTGGCGCTCGAAACCAACACCATGGGCAGCGTGCTCCTCGCCCGCGCCGCCCTGGAACTCGGCATCCCCTACATCCACTGCAGCACCGCCGCGGTCCTGCCCGCCGGCGAAAACCTGCGGGAGGAAGAGTTGCGCCCCCTCGCCCCGGAGCTGGCCAACTACCCGAAATCGAAGCTGCTGGCCGAACTCGCCCTGCGGGAACTGGCCGAAAACCATGGACTCGACTACACCTGCATCCGCCTCGGCATCGTCTATGGCGAGCACGACCACAAGATCCAGGGCTTCCAGCGCCTCCTCTTTTCCGTGGCCGACCGGGCGATGGTGGCCTTCTTCACCAGAAAAGGCGCCCTCCACTCCTACTCCAACGCCAGAAAGCTGCCCCATTTCGTCCACCACGTCCTCCGCCACCGGCAGGAATTCTCCGGCCAGACCTACCACTTCGTCGATCCCAACCCGGTCGCGCTGCACGAACTCATCCTCACCATCAGGGCCTACCTCGAACTTACGACCCCGCGGGAGATCTATCTGCCCTATCCCCTGGCCCGCTTCGGCCGGGACTGCCTGGGGCGGCTGGTGCGGGCGCTGACCCGCATCGGCATCGAGGCGCGGATGCCGGCCGAACTGATGTTCCTCAAAAACTTCTACCAGACCCAGACCCTCTCCGCCGACAAGCTCCTGGCCTCAAGCTTTGTCGATCCATTTCCTGCGGCCACGGTCTTGACCGAACTGCCCCGCCTGATCCAGTACTACCTCACCCGCTGGGAGCAGTTGAACCTCATCGCGCCGCTGGCCGGCTCCTTCTTCGACCCCAAGAAACCCACCGACCTCTTTGTCAATGCCCCGGAGCAGCTGCTCCGCCGGATCGCGACCGAGGCGGCCACCCCCTTCCTGGAGCCGCGCCGATGACCCCCGACCTGCCCGCTGCCATCGGCCGTTACCGCATCCTCCGCCTCCTGGGCCAGGGGGCCATGGGCACCGTCTATCTGGCCAGGGATGCCATGATCCAGCGCCAGGTGGCGGTGAAAAGCCTGCGGCTCGACCGCCTGCACAGCCAGGAGCAGCGCCGCCGCGCCGCCGACTGCTTTCTCCAGGAGGCGCGCATCGTCGGCAACCTCAACCACAGCCACATCACCGCGGTCTACGACATGGGAGCCCAGGAGGGCGTGCCTTACCTGGTCATGGAATACGTGGACGGCGACAACCTCAAGGAGATCATCCGTGCCGGCCACGCCTTTTCGCTGAAGGAGAAACTCACCCTGATCGCCATGGTGGCCCGTGCCCTGCACTACGCCCACCAGCGCGGCGTGCTCCACCGCGACATCAAGCCGGCCAACATCATGATCCTCCACAAGAACCGCTCGCCGAAGATCACCGACTTCGGCATCGCCAGGGTGATGGATCCGCGCTCGCTGGGTATCGGCCTCCAGCAGGCCAAGGAGGAGTTGATCCCCGGCACCCCCCTCTACATGTCGCCGGAGCAGATCGAGGGCGGCCAGCTCGACGCCCGCTCCGACCTCTTTTCCCTGGGTATTCTCACCTACGAATGGCTCTCCGGCCGCAAGCCCTTCACCGGCGCCACCGTCCAGGCGCAGTTCCACGCCATCCTCACCTCGGCCCCGCCCCCGCTGGCCGGCAAACACGGCGTCGATGTGGAGCTGGAGGCCATCGTCCGCCAGGCCCTGGCCAAGGATCCCGCCGAACGTTTCCAGAGCGCCGAGGCCTTTTCCGACACCCTGGAGCTTTACCTGAACCGCCTGGAACGGCAGGAGGAGGGCACCCGCGACTGCGGCTTCTCCTGCAACCAGCAGCAGATCGTGGCCAAGCTCCGCAAGAAGTACCTCTTTTTCGCCGATTTTTCCGAAGGGGAACTCTTCACCATCTTCCAGCTCTCCGCCAAGGAACAGTTCGCGCCCGGCGAGTACCTCATCCGCGAGGGCAGCTCCGGCACCAAGATGTACGTCATCCTCACCGGCGCGGTCTCGGTGGTGACCGAAAGCGACGGCCGGCGGGTGGAGATCGACACCCTGGCGGAAGGGGGCTGCGTCGGCGAGATGTCGCTCCTTGACCGCATGCCCCGTTCCGCCTCGGTGGTGGCGGCAAAACCCACCGTGGCGGTGGCGATCAACGAGACGGTGCTCAGGCTCTCGAACCCCAAGCTCTGCCTCAAGCTCTACCGCAGCCTGGCCGCCATCCTCGCCGAACGGCTCCGGGCCAGCGACGCCCGCTACCTGGAACTGGCCACGGCCCGGCAGGCCAAGGGGCAAGAATAGATGCCGCTGCTCGGCGCCCACATGTCGGTGGCCGGCGGGCTCCACCTCGCCTTTGCCCACCTCCGCACGGTAGAAGGCGAGGCGCTCCAGATCTTCACCCGCAATCAGCGACAGTGGCGGGCCGCTCCGGTCGGCGCCGCCGAGGCCAAGGCCTTCCGGGCCGCCTGGCAAGCGGCTGGCCGGCCGCCGGTGGCGGCCCACGACTCCTACCTCATCAACCTCGCCAGCCCCAAGCCGGAGGTGGCGGCCAAATCGCTCCAGGCCCTGGCCGATGAACTGGAGCGTTGCGCGGCGCTGGGCATCCCCTTTCTCATCATGCACCCCGGCGCCCACCTCGGGGCGGGCACCGAGCAGGGGCTCGCCCTGGTGGCCGCGAACCTCGACGCGGCCCTGGCCACGGCCAAGGATGCCGACGCCGTCATGGTGCTGCTGGAAAACACGGCCGGGCAGGGAACCACGCTGGGGGCGCGCTTCGACGAGCTGGCCGGAATCATCGCCGCCAGCCGCCACCCCGCGCGCCTCGGGGTCTGCTTCGATACCTGCCATGCCTTTGCCGCTGGCTACGATCTGCGCACTCCCGCCGCCTACCGGGCCACCTTTGCCGAATTCGACCAGGCCATCGGCCTTGAGCGCCTCCGCTTCTTCCATCTCAACGACGCCATCAAGGGTCTCGGCAGCCGGATCGACCGCCACACCCACATCGGCCAGGGGCAGATCGGCAGCGCGGGCTTCCGGCTGCTCCTGACCGACCACCGCTTTGCCCGCCATCCCATGGTGCTCGAAACCCCGAAGGGCGACGACCTTGCCGAGGACATCGAAAATCTCCGCCTGCTGCGGCGGCTCTCCCGGCCGTGATCCCTTCCCGCCATCGGCGCTTGCATCTCCCCCTGGCAGTGTGATAGTTTTGTTATGGTTGTCGGTTCTTTCCCCCGGACTCGGCGAGGCGCATGGACTTCTTCTTCAAGGGCAGCAAGATCAAAAAGCTCGTGGCCCGCTACGCCGCGGCCAGCGACGCGAAGGAAGAGAGCCATCTCCGGGCCGAACTCGTTGCCGCCGGCGACGAGGCCTTCCGCCAGACCCTCGACGCCTTCCAGCAGCGCCGCCTCGCCGCCGGCAAGGCCCAGACTCTCCTGAACGCCCTCGCCACCGACGCCCGGCTGCCCGGCATCGTCGAACTCATCGGCGACCCCTACGACGAGGTGCGGCGGGTGGCCAAGGAGATGATCACCGGCCGCTGGAGCAAAGCCGCCTCGCCCCATCTGGTGGCCCAGCTCAAGAACCCCGACCTCTACGCCCGCAACAACGCGGTGGAACTCCTCTCCCTCTTCAAGGACCAGAACGTCACCACCGAACTCATTACCCTCTTCAACGGCGCGCCGGCCGAAACCAAGAAGGGGATCATCAGGATCCTCACCACCATGGGCGGCCCCACCGCCAAGAAGCTCATCCTGAGCGCGCTCAACGACCAGGAGTGGCAGGTGCGGCTGGCGGCGGTGAAGAGCCTCGGCAAGATGCGGGCGCCGGAGAGCGTCGAGCCGCTCATCGAGAAACTGGCCGACAAGGATCCGCACATGAAGGCCCTGGCGCTGGAGGCCTTGAGCGCCATCGGCGACAAACGGGCCGCCACCCCGATCCTCGCCCTCCTGCAGGACGACGACCTGCTCATCCGCCAGCAGGCCACCGACGGCCTGATCCGCTTTGCCGACTCCACCATCGTGCCGGAGATCATCAAACTGATGCGCCACCAGGACGTCAATGTCCGGCGCTGCGCGGTGGAGGTCTTGAAGAACCTCCAGGATCCCAGAACCGCCGACGAACTCTTGAAGGCCATGAAGGATTCGGACTGGTGGGTGCGCCAGATCGCCACCTCCTCGCTCACCGAGATCAAGGGCGACAACAACATCGTCAAGGCCTTCGTCGCCATGACCCGCGACCCGGACGAGAACGTGCGGCGCTGCGCGGTGGAGTTCTTCAACAAGATCAACGACCCGTCGGCCTTCGAGGCCCTGGTCGAACGGCTGGGCGACGAGGACTGGTGGGTGCGGGAAAAGGCGATCCGGGCCCTGGGTGCGCTCAAGGACGAACGGGCAGTGGCCCCGCTGAGCGAGGCCTTGAGCGACCGGGTGGTCGGCTGGGTGGTGCCCTCGGCCCTGGCCGCCCTTGGCGGCGCCCGGGCCATGGACGAAGTGAAGCGGCTCCTCTTCCATCCGGTCAAGCGGGTGAAGGTCGAGGCGATCAAGGCGGTGGCGGCCCGCGACTTCAAGGAGGCGGTGCTGCCGCTCCAGGAGTGCCTGCGCGACCCCGACGAGGAGGTGCGCGGCGAGGCGGTGGCGGCCCTCAAGCAGCTCACCGGCAAACTCTACACCATCCCCGCCGACCTGGGGGCCGGGGAAGCGCGCGGTATCGGCGCCGGCCCGCGGCTGGCGGCCGGCACCTCGGTGACCGAGGCGATCCTGGTGCTCGATCTCTGCAACTCCACCGACATCGCCAACCGCTACGGCGACAGCTTCGCCCTCACCCTCATGCAGAACCTGACCGAACTGGTCACCCCCATCGCCCGCCAGGAGGAGTGCCGCTTCAGCAAGGGCACCGGCGACGGCTTCCTCATGAGCTTCCCCAAGGCGGAGAATGCCGTGCGCTTCGCCCGCCAGACCCTGGCGGCAGTGGCGGCCTACAACGCCAAGGCCGAGGAGATGGGCCGCATCAACCTGCGTTTTGCCGTCAACCTGGGGGAGGCCAAGGTCGATGAAAACGGCGACCGGCTCGGGGTCGCGGTGAGCATGACCTTCCGGGTCGAGGGGGTGAAGGCCGAGGGGCTCATCCCCTGCGAGGGCGGCATGGCCAAGGAGGAGATGCCCTTTGTCAACCGCATCCTCATCACCGAAAACGTGGCCAAGGAGATCGGCGGCACCGTCACCGCGGTCAGGCTGATCGGCCTCTTCGAACTCAAAGGCATCACCGGCCTGCACCGTATCTACGCGGTGCTGTAACGTAAACCCCAGTGAACGAGGAACGCATCGTGAGCGCCACCGCCCTGGAC
>JBFLYY010000233.1:0-4015 GCA_040756495.1 Thermodesulfobacteriota bacterium
ATCTGCTCCTCCGTGAAAAGCCGGGAATTTCCGGGTGGGGTGTGCTATGATGGCTCCACTCTACCCGATCTCGGTCGGGGTCGGAACGAAAAAATGGCAGGACCGGCGGCCGGAAGCAAGGGACGGCGCCGGGGTACGGAGCAGGCGGCAATGACCGAGGCGCAACACGCTCGACCGCGGGTGTTGGTGATCTACTTCTCCTTCAGCGGGCAGACCAGCGGGCTGTTGCACCGTCTGGTGGCCGGGCTCAAGGGGGAGGGCGTCGCCGTGCACCTCGAACGGCTCCAGCCCCTGCGGCCGCTGCGTTTCCCCATCGGTTCCTATCCCCGCACCCTGCGCATGATGCTCACCACCTTCCTGCGCTGCCGGGTCGCGATCGCCCCCCTGAGCGCGGAGTGCCGCGTGCCGGCCGATCTTGTCATCCTCGCCGGGCCGACCTGGTCCTATAACCCCAGCGGTCCGGTGCTCTCCTTTCTCGACCGCGACGGCGGGCTGCTGGCCGGCCGGCCGGTGCTGCCCCTCATCTCCTGCCGCGGCTACTGGCGCCTCCACTGGTACGGGCTGCGGCGGCTGCTGCGCAAACTCGGCGCCGTGGTGCAGGAACCCCTCGTCTTCGGCCACCCGCAGCCGGAACCGTGGCGCACCATCGGCGTTTTCCTGAAGATCGCCGGCCGGGCGCCGGAACGCGGCCGTTTCACCGGCCGCTACTACCGGCGCTTCGGCCATTCCCGGGCGCAGCTCGAACTGGCGGAACAGCAAGGCCGGCAGCTCGGCGCCCGTCTCAAGACCGCGGCGGCAGCCCGCTAACAGGCTGTCGCAGAATTCATCTCCGCTCGTCTGCGCTTTCCCTTTAGAACTCGATGGCTTTTTGCGCGGTAATGCCCTGGTGGTAGGGGTGTTTGATCTCCCGCATCTCGGTGACGAGATCGGCGGCGGCGATGAGCGCCTGGCTCGCGTGGCGGCCGGTGACGACGAGGTGGAGATCGGCCGGCTTGGCGGCGAGAACGGCGAGCACCTCGCTTTCCGGCACCAGGCCGAAGTGGATGAGGTAGGTGAGTTCGTCGAGAACGATGAGGTCGTAGGCGCGGCTGGCGATTTTTTCCCGCGCCAGTTGCCAGCCAGCCCTGGCCGCCGCCTGAAACGCGGCCTGATCCCGCTGGGCCCAGGAAAACCCGGAGCCGGTGACAAAGAGTTCGATCCGGTCGGCGAGGTTGGCCAGGGCCTTGGCCTCGCCGGTGTCATCGCGTCCCTTGACGAACTGGATGATGGCGACTTTTTTTCCGTGGCCGGCGGCGCGCAAGGCCTGGCCAAAGGCGGCGGTGCTCTTGCCCTTGCCGTTGCCGGTAAAGACGATGGTGAGTCCGGTGGTCATGCGTTCCCTCGTGCGCTGCGGATCATGGGCGGTGGGCTCCCGCCCTTCCTGCCTACCCTAGCCGAAAGGCATGGTCGCCGCAACCGGAGTCTGCCCGGCCTGGCAGGCTGTTGAAAAAGGCCAGGGATGACTTTGGCAACATCCTGCTACGGGCGGCGGGCTATTGCGGGAGGGGGAGTTGGGCGGGAAAGGAGGCGGTGCGGAAGCGGCGCAACTGTTCCTCGTAGTAGGCCCGATTGATCGGCTCCTGCTTGAGCGCCTGTTCGCCGACGGCAATGGCCCTGGCGCGGTCGCCGTTGGCCCAGTAGGCGGTGGCCAGGGTGTCGAGCACGTGGGGGCTGTTCGAGAGGCCGGCGGCCGCTCGGGCCAGGGCCAGGGCGCGCGGCGGATCGAGGAGGCGGCGGTCTTCCGCCGCCAGCAGCAGCCACGCCAGATTGTTCAGGGTTTCCGGGTTGCCGGCATCGAGGCGCAGGGCGTCTTCGTAAGCGGTTCTGGCCGCGGCGAAATCGCGGCGACTGAAGCGGAGATCGCCCAGGAGGTGGCGCCAGAGCGGATTGGTTGGCTCCGCCGAGATCTTCTCTAGGAGCAGCGCCTCGGCGAAGCGGCTCTTGGGTGCGCCTTCCAGCAGGTCGCTCGGCATTTTGGCCAGCAGCAGGGCGCCGGCCGCCAGGGCCAGCACGAAGAGCCCCAGGCTGAGGCGGACCTTTCGGTGGTGGCGCGTGGCCCGGCGGGGGTCCGCCTCGCTGGCGCGGAGAAAATCGATGCGCTCGCCGATGCCGAAGTGGTGCCAGCTCGGCAGGTCGCGGATCTGCCCGCTCAACCAGGCGATCTTCTCGAAGACCCGGACCAGCGGGGCCGCCTCGCCGACGGCGGTCAAGGCATAGAGGTCGGCCTGGCGTTCGAAGTTGCGCATGAAGAAGCCGAAGAGGTAGCGGAAATAGAGAACCACCAGCGCGACGAGCGCCATGCTGCTCGCCACGGTCAGCGCCGTGACCGGCGAGCGGCCGGAAAGCTGCACCAGGTCGAAAAAGAGGCCGGAATTGAGCAGGAGCGACAGGAAGGGATAGCTGATGAGCTGGGTCAGGAGGCCGAAGCCGAGGAAGATCAGCAGGTAGAGCTGGAGATGGTGGTGGCGCACGTGGCCCACCTCGTGGGCGATCACCGCCTCGACCTCCTGCGGGGTCATGGTCTCCAGCAGGGCCGGGGTGACGAGCAGGTAACGGAAGCGCCCGGCAATGCCCATCACCCCGGCGGTGAGCAGCCGTCCCTCGAAGAGGGGCCAGAGCATGATGTCGGCATAGGCGATCCGGTGGCGCCGGCAGAACTGCTCGATCTGGTGGCGCAGCGGCCCGGCCGGCATGGGGGTGCAGCCCCAGAGCCGGATAATCAGCGCCGGAAACAGCACCAGCAGCAGGAGGAAGAAGAGCAGGATCAGGAGCGGTTCCCCCCACGGCGTGGCGAGCAGGCTCCGGAGCGGGGGCACGAGCCGCAGGAGATCGACGAGCAGCGAGAGCAGGAGCCAGGGCAGGATGATGGCCAGGTTGACCTTGAGGTTGGCGGCCAGAAAGGTGCGGGCGCTGTGGCGACGGCCGAAGACCGCGCCGTACACCGGCCGGCCGGCCAGCCACAGCAGGGAGAGATAGCCGAAAAAGAGGGCGATGCCGCACCATTCGGTGGTGGCGGGCAGGGTGGCGGCGAGCGGGAGTTTGGCAAAATAGTACGGGGCATCGAGCAAATAGATGTCGAGGCCGAAGCAGAGGATGGCGACGAGGGAGAGTTTCTGTTCGGCGGCGAAGTACTCCGGGGCGCTGGCCCGGCGGTTCCCGGCAAAGAGGCGGCGGGCCAGGAAGAGGTAGCCGGCCGCCTTGCCGAGGAAGAGCAAGAGGGCCACGAGCGGCGGCAGTTGCGGTTCGGCCGGCACGGCCCTGGTCGAAAGGATGAGCAGGACGACCAGGATGTAGATGAGGTTGTTGTAGATCATGGGAAAAACCGGCTGGCGGGGAGGGCGCGGTCAGAAGCGGAAGCGGAACTTCAGCTCCTCGGCGAGCCTGGCGTTGTGGGCGTGGTATTGCTGGAGCAGCACGGCGAGCTGGTCGGGACGCAGGATGTTCTTTTCGATGAAGTATGCGCCGAATTTTTTCTGCAGCCGTTTCTGGTGGAGGATCAGCATCTGCAACTGGGCCTCGGTGAGGTAGCCCATGCCCACGGCCGAGGCGCCGAAGGGCTCCAGGATCGTGCGGCTGCGGAGGATGACGGTGATCTCCTCCTCCTGGAGCAGGCCGAAGCGCTGGCCGAGTTCGCCGAGCCGCGGCCGTTGCGTGCGTTGCCAGACCAGGGCCTGGACCACCATCCGCCAGGAGGCGATGCCGGAATAGTAGAGGAAATGGCCGAGCAGCAGACGGCGGTTGGGCAGCGGGCCGGAATAGAGCTGCTCCACGCCCCAGTCGGCCTGCGGTTTGCGATAGCGGGCGCCGTTGGCTTGCGGGCCGCAGGCGCCGCCCGGGCGCTGGAAACCGGGCCGCTCCTTGGGCGGCGTGTTGGCGTGGGGCTGGGGCCGAGGCGAGGCTGCGGGTCTGGGGGCATGGTGCCAGGCCGTCGGCCGGCAGGGGGCGCGGTGCGGCAGGCGGAATCCCTCTTCCCGTG